>JAGVEE010000158.1 GCA_020058405.1 Sphingobacteriales bacterium | reverse complement strand
ACTTTCTGATTGTCTTTGTAGGATGCTGCTTTCATCACTACGTTAAAAATACCAGGCATTAATGGTTTGAATTTATATTCGCCTGTATTTGCATTAAAGTTTTGTTGAGTGGGTAGCAATCCAAATGGATTTAAAGTATTATAAGATGGATAGTTTTCCCAAATATCTACAGCTGAATTAAACTCAGGGCAGTCTGTATTACTTACAGAAAAAACTGGATCTTCAAAACTATACACGATGTTATCTAAATCTTTATCGATTGCATTTCCAGATATGGTAAAATCTAGCCCAGATGTGTAAACATTAAATACTGGCACTTCTGCAAAATCAGGAGCCGAATCAAAACACTCTGATACAGGACTAGCGGTAGTAGATCCATTTGCATAATAAGGAAACATTTTTGCAATTATTACAAAACTGTTATCGCCAACATTATTTTTTAAATTATTTGCATAAGGCCTACCTGTGCCGTACCATGTAAACATAATGGGAGTAGCAGCATTAACAGGCGCTTGTATTCCAGTTAAATCTATAGGACCCGATTCATAAACATATTGATCAAAAGCACCTGGTTCGGTTGTAGCACAAGAGTATGGGTTTACAGTTGGATTTATACAACCAAGCGTAATGTCGGTATTGCTTTTTAGTGCCATTGTAATGGTACCATCAGTTTGTATTCGAGGGTAATTTGTATTCGGAATAGTTGCATCGTTTAGTGCGGTGCTTAACTGCCCTATGGTATTGCAAATTTTAATAGTTTCTATGCTAAGCATGCAATTATTACACGGCGTACAATTTCTATACACGGTTAAGGTAAAGGTGTACTTACTTTTTCCTGCTTCCTTTACACATTTCCATGTTAGTTCTCCACCCCTTAAATGTGATGAGTAGCCTTGAGAACTAAATAATAGTAGAAAAGCTAATAATAGTAAGCAATGTTTTTTCATTAAGCGTAGGATTTGGTTAGAAAGCAGCAAAAATTGAACCAATTAGTAGCGAGTAGCGGGTAGCGGGTAGCGCAAGGGATGTACTAGTTTGACAATTTGCCCTTCGTATGGTCGTATGGTCGTACAGTCGTATAGTCGTACAGTCGCAAAAGCGTATCTTGCCAATATGAAAAAGCTTTTAATATTACTCGCCAGTACTTTGCTTGGTTGTGCAACAAAGCAAGAACCTTTAGAAACCGTTGCACAAGTAGATCTAAAAAGATATACGGGTAAGTGGTACGAAATAGCTTCTTTCCCACAACGTTTCCAGAAGGGTTGTACCTGCACCACTGCAGAGTATACTGCCACTAATGATGGCTATATAATTGTTGAAAATGCTTGTAATAAAGACAGTGTTACTGGTAAAAAATCTGGCATAAAAGGAAAAGCTTTTGTAGTAGAAAATTCTGGAAATGCAAAATTAGAAGTGCAGTTCTTTTGGCCTTTCAGAGGCAAATATTGGATCATCGATTTAGACGAAAATTATACCTATGCAGTAGTTGGTCACCCAAACAGAGACTACTTGTGGATTCTTTCTCGTACTCCTCAACTCAACGAAAAAACATACAATGAAATTTTGGAGCGTTTAAAAGCGAAAGGCTTTGATTTGGGGAAACTGCAGAAAACTTTGCAGGTTAGTGAATAGGAAGTAGAGACGCAGAGGGTGCAGAGTCGCAGAGGGCACTTAGGAAGCTGCTCTGCACTCTCTGCCCTCTGCTTCCTCTGCGTCTCTACTTCCTCTGCGTCTCTGCTCTTTATTGCTTAATAAACTTCCCTCGGTAATTCATTCCATTACGCTCAATACTAAAATTATAAATCCCCTGAGGAAGAACACTTACATTTAATTCATTTTGGGTTAACTTATCTTTTAAAACAAGCTGCCCCATAGTGTTGTAAATATTGATATTTGCATTCTCTAATGCGATGCTCGAATTAAACGTTAGCAGCTTTTTTACTGGATTAGGGTACACATTAATTTTTTGAAATGAATGAGTTGATACGGCACCGAAATGAGCGTTTGCGCTTGTTGCAAAAATTCTTACTGCATTAGAGGTATCTGAACCAGAATAACAGCTTTCCATTTTTATAATTTCTAGTCTATATTCAATTAACCAAAAAACATTTAAGGTATCAAAAAACATAGTATCAGTTACAGATAATTTTTTAATAGGGGTGTAATATCTAGACCATATATCATTTCTCCAAATTAAAACTGAATCACCTATGTCTGCTTGTATATCCGTCCAATTTAATCGAACCACTTCATCATCTTTTACTTCTAATGCAGTTAGAAACACATTGTTTACAATTTCACTCATATCACTTTTACTGCCACTATCAGTAGTTGCTTGTATTTTAAAACTTACTAAACCATAAATCTGATTGGTCAGTCTATATTCATTGAATTTTTTTGCAGATACAATAGATAGAGTATCAAAATCCAGCATATATTTATCTTTATAATATATGATAAACTTTGTTGCATTAGAATCTAAATTCTCCCAATAAATTATATTGAAAAAACTATTTGAAGTATCTACAGACACAGCACAAATAACTGGTTTAACTAAAATGGTGGAATCGGCATTCGACTTTGCATAGCCAAACGTGGTTATAAGAAGTATAATGGTTGTGAGGAATACTTTCATAAGTTAAATATAATGAATTATGAATTATGAATTATGAATTACTTGCCCCGAATGTAGCGTAGCGGAATTGAGGGGTGAATTATTGGCAAGGGAGGTGCTAGTTTGGTAATTTGCCCTTCGTATAGTCGTATGGTCGTACAATCGTATAGTCGTACAAGTTGCTTAACAAGAAACATTTACTTATATTTAATTATAATTCTCTAACTATGAAAAAAACATCTCTACTTTCGATTTTTTTGTTTTTTGCATTTACGAATGTTTTTGCAAATGGTGTCATCATCGACAAATCAAAAACAAACTCATATGTGAGACTTACGAATTCAACTATACATGCGAATGTAGAGAACCAGGTTGCAATTGTAACAACTTCACAAACCTTTTTAAACACTATTAAAGACTCTTTAAAGGTTCGTTATGCATTCCCTTTACCCGAAGGTGCAAGTGCAATAAAACTACGTTTTAAATTACAGGGCAAATGGTATTTCGCAAGTTTCTCTGCAACTCCACAAGATACCTCTCAAGGCGGTGGTGGCGGAGGCGGTGGTGCAACTGATGCTAAACTTTCAGCTTATTTAGGGCTCAATCCATTGTACTATACTATTGATTCTGCATTAAGATTTGATTCTGCCATTACCGTAGAATTAACTTATGTTGAATTATTGAAATATAAATTCGGAAATGTTTTTTACAACTATCCAAACAATTACAGCACTCTACAGACTGCTCTTATAAATTCTATTGAATTTAAATTCAACTTAATTTCTTCTAGAAATATTATTAATGCAAGTCTTAACAGTCATATTGCTACTCAATTCTTAGTTACCACAAATGCGGCTTTAATAAAATACAATGCAATAGAAACTACTTTAACTAACAACTTTGCCGTAAGCTATTCACTAGATTTAACCCAGTTAGGCATTAGCAGTTTATCAACATACACTCCAGATTCTGTGCAGAAAGATAGTTATGGAAGAGGATTTTTTGCATTGGTTGCAGAACCTAACCCTACTGCCACTACAGTTATTAATAAAGTATTTACGTTAATTGTAGATAAATCTGGCAGTATGTCTGTAGAGAATAGAATGACAAATGCAAAAGAGGCGGCAAAATACATCGTCAATAATTTAAATCTTGGCGATAAATTCAACATCATTTCATTTGAATCTACCGTTACGAGTTTTCGTCCAAGGCATGTAAATTATACAAACAACTCGCGCGACTCATCACTTTTATTTATAAATAATTTTAGTGCTAATGGCGGTACTAATATTTCTGGAGCATTTGATGCAGCAGTACCACAATTTTCAACCGCCGATACTAGCACAGCAAACATCATCATATT
>JAGVEE010000016.1 GCA_020058405.1 Sphingobacteriales bacterium | reverse complement strand
CCTCAACTCCGCTACGCTTCGTTCGGGGACCGATTCAATCCTATTTTTGATTGAAGAATGGTCGGTCCCCGAACGAAGCGGAACGCGGAGTTGAGGGGTGATGATAATAGACACTAATATTTACTAATTTGCCAACTCTAATGACTAAATACTAACGACTAATATCTATTTTCAAAAGTTTGCTCTCAGCGTAACCCCAATATTCCTTCCACTACTGTTAATACCCGATGCAAATACACGATACGCTCTATCTGTAATATTATCTACATTTAATTGCGCCATAAAATACTGGTTTAGTTGATAGCTGTATCTTAAATTAAGAGTATACCATGCAGGCATTCCATTTACAGTTGCGTAGTTCAAATTATCTTCGCCTGCTAAATTATAATCTTCTAATTTTTTAGCAGCATTAAACAATGCAAACACTTCTGTTCGCATTTTTTTTGCTTTCCACACAAATGAGAATTTCCCGAAGGCCGGCGCAATGTGGTCGAGTGGAGTAGTTGGGCTCGCACTCGTTACTCTTCCATAGGTATAATTATAACTTGCTTGCGTGCTAAACTTATCGTTTATCTCGTAATTCAACAATGCACTAAAACCTGCAATGTATGCTTGGCCAGCGTTTACATTTTTTTGCACCCTGCTCAAGGTATCACCAAACACTATGTATTCGGCCCCGTTAAAAGTTGAATTCTGTGTTACAATAGCATCGTTTATACGAGTAAAAAATCCGATACCCGTAACTTGGAATTTATCTGCTATAGATTTACTTATTGATAATTCTGCATTGTAAGTTTTCTCCGATTGTAAATCGGGGTTAGGTAAAATTACTGTACCTACGGTACTACTAGAACCTAGCGTATCACCTTTTTGCGAATCAAATATTTTAGCTAAATCATCTACGTTTGGCGAACGAAAACCAGTAGCAATGTTAAATGCAATTTTCCAACTCTGCTCTGGTTTGTACACCATACCTGCCTGTGCAGTAAGCATGTTATTAGTTTGGTTTATTTCGTTGTACGGAAAAGCGAAAAATGTTTTATCGCTAAAATTTGCATACAAATTATAATAGCTAAATCGTAGCCCTTCGTTCAAGGTAATTTTATCTGTAATTTTATGAGAAGAAGTAACATAAGCTGAAACCGATTGTGTACTCGAACCATCAACCGGATAACGTGTGTCTAAATTACTACGTATACCTGTATTAATGTTTTCGGCATAAGCACTCGATTTTACATCGTTATAAATAAACTCTACACCGTAACGTATATCAGCCTTTCCGAGCATCTTATCAAAATCAGCATTTACAGAATACACACTTACATTTTCCGTTCGATGGTTTAGTTTATTGCTATTCCAATTTCTATTATGCCTACTTTCTTGTAAAGCTTGGTAAGCAAAAGTAACCTGTGCTTTGTCATAAATAGTATTTCCGTTTAACCTCAATTGGTAGCTGGCTAATAAACGTTCTTGCGGACCGTAATACCATTGTGCACTTCTAAATACACCGGCATTGTTTACATCCGTTAGTCTGTCATATCTCGGTATATCTGTAGAAGTAGAGTATTGTATATTCAACACATGTGTTAATCGTTCATTTTGTTTGAACAAAAATTTCTGCATAAAATCATACTGAGTATAACCACTACTTTTTTGTACTAAAGAGTCGGAGTTTCTCAACATCGTATCAACCCCGTTAATTCTTGATTGGTAAAAATTTCGGATACCTAAACTTCCCATTTCTTTGCTTCGGTTTTTGCCTTGTCGCAAATCGTCAAAATCAGAAATAGTAAAACTTGTAAGGCTACCTATTTTATTATTAGCGATAGATAAATCTACGTGCGCAGTACGTTCGTTGTTAGCACTTGCATACCTACTAAAAGCAGATCCCGAAAAGTTCAAATCGTTGTTGCTTGCCAATTTTGGTTCTTTGGTATAAAAATGCATAACTCCACCCAAAGCATCGCTTCCATACATTAAAGAACCCGAACCAAATAAAATTTCCATTCGCTCTAATACAGATTGGTCCATGGTGATAACATTTTGTAAATGTCCGCCGCGGTAAATCGCATTATTTAAACGAACACCATCAATAACCATTAATACCTTGTTGGCTTCAAAGCCTCTAATTACAGGGCTTCCGCCGCCAGCCTGACTTTTTTGTACGTTTACTAATCCGGTATTCTGTAATAAATCGGCAGTAGTTTGTAAATTACTTTGTGCAATTTGTTTTGCTTTTATTACTGCAATTTGTTGTGGTAATTTCTCCGACGATTCTTCGAAACGATTGGCAGAAATAACTACTTCATTGGTATTGTATGCTCGCTCCGATAAATAAACCAAGTAATTTGATTTTTCTAATTCTTCTTTTGTTTTTACAAGTGTGGTATAACCAACCATACTAAATTGAATACTTGTAAAAGTATTTGTGTTGATGTTTGCTATTCCATTTACATCCGTGCTAATTACTTCTGTACTATTTAAACGTATTACTACACCTTGTATAGGGGTATAACTCATTTTATCTTTTACTGTAATTTTTTGTGAAAAAACAGAAAATGTATATAAAACAAACATCAACATGAAGGTTGTTTTTTTCATGATTTTAAAATAATTGGTTTGAAAAATAGATTTAAAGTACATTGTAAGTTGTACAATGTACATTGTACTATGTACAACGTACTATTTCTGGAGGTTCGATAGAAGGTTTGACGCAATTGTTAGTGAAAAACAAGCAGTGGGAAATATAATCAGTTGTTTTGAAATTATAGAGATAAATACTAACTGAATTAGTGGTGATAGCTTGTATTTTTAATAGTTTTAATAAGATTTTAGTGCTGGGTTTACCATCTTTTTGAATATCACTAAAGTTGTCTATATATTCATTTAAATTCGCAAATAATGTACTCTCTTGTGCATCATTAATACAAGCAATTTTAACGGAATCGTTTTCTGTTTCGATTTTCTTTACCACATCATACATAGTATTGTTGTGCCTAAATTCTTTGTGGTTTAACCAGTCTAAATTATTGAAATCTGTAATACTAAAAGTGAAATAGGTTAATTCATGATCCGAAAGCCCCGCTTTTATTTTACGTTTCATCTCCTTCTTACATAACATAAAATTGGTGTTATACACCAAAATATAACCGGCACATTGGTAAAAAATGCTAAGCAGGAGTATATATGCAATAATTCTTCTCACACTGCAAGTTAAATTAATATTTCAATTGTAAAAATATGTTTAAACAAATAGTTTATTACTAGGTTATTTATACATTTACATTCTTATCACCCAATCGACAGTTTTTATATGAAAATATTATACGGTTATTTAAAGAATTTCTGGCAATTAGGCATTCTAGCATTAGTTTTAGCCGCCATTAACCAAGGTTTCTCATTGTTAGATCCACTTATTTTCCGACATGTAATCGATAATTACGCAACTAAATTTGATCAACTTACTCGCGATGAATACATCCGAGGAGTAGGTTTATTGCTTGGCGGAACTATAGGGGTTGCTTTTATTTCTCGTATTGCCAAAAACTTTCAAGATTATTTCGTTAACGTAATTACGCAACGATTAGGAGCTAAAATGTATTCAGATGGTTTAGAACATTCCTTGGGTTTATCGTACGCACAGTTTGAAGATCAACGAAGTGGCGAAACCTTAGGCATTTTGCAAAAGGTACGCAGTGATGTAGAGAAATTGATTTCAGTAGCAGTAAATACACTCTTCACCACCATCATCGGTATTATATTTGTTATGGTATATGCCATATCTGTACATTGGATTATTGCACCGGTATTTTTAGCAGTGGTACCATTATTAGGTGCCTTAAGTTCTGCGTTGAGCAAACGAATCAAAAAAATTCAAAAAGAAATTGTGGGCGAAACTACGGCATTGGCAGGTTCTACAACAGAGTCATTACGTAACATAGAGTTAGTGAAATCATTAGGTTTAGTTCAGCAAGAAATAAAACGATTAAACACTACCACCATCAAAATTTTAGGGCTCGAATTAAAGAAAGTAAAATACATTCGCAGTTTAAGTTTTATACAAGGTACAGCGGTAAACTTTTTACGTACCTGTATTATGTTCATCATGTTATTTCTAATTTTCGAGAAAGAAATTTCGGTAGGGCAAATGTTCTCTTTAATGTTTTATAGTTTCTTTATTTTTGGTCCACTGCAAGAATTAGGAAACGTAATAAATACGTATCGCGAAGCTGAAGTTTCATTAGCAAACTTCGAGAAAATAATGAATACGCCACGTGAAGCTAAACCAGAGAATCCCGTACGTATAGAAAAAGTAAATGCATTAGAATTTAAAGGAGTAAGTTTCCAACATCAAACATCAAATTCTAAAGCGATACACGATATTAATTTTGAAGTTAAAGCTGGCGAAACCATCGCATTTGTTGGTCCTTCGGGTTCTGGTAAAACAACCTTAGTAAAATTATTAGTAGGCTTATACCAACCAGATGAAGGAGCTATTTATTACAATACTGTAATCGGAAATAAAATAGATTTAGATTTATTGAGAGAACGAATTGGCTTTGTAACGCAAGACACGCAATTGTTTGCAGGTACTATTCGCGAAAATTTATTGTTCGTAAATCCTACAGCAACAGACCAAGAGTGTTATGATGTATTGATGAAAGCAGCGTGTCAAAATTTATTGGAACGAGCAGACAAAGGCTTGGATTCGATGATAGGAGAGGGCGGCGTAAAAGTTTCGGGAGGAGAGAAGCAACGTTTATCTATTGCCAGAGCATTATTGCGTAAGCCAAATTTAATGGTATTCGACGAAGCAACCTCCGCATTAGATTCACTTACCGAAGACGAAATAAACGAGACCATTAAAGCAGTATCGAGCGGCAACGAACATATTACGATTATGATTGCGCACAGATTATCGACCATTATGCATGCCGATAGAATTTACGTACTAGAACGTGGAAACATAATAGAACAAGGCAAACACGAAGACTTGTTAGACCACAAAGGATTGTATTATGCAATGTGGAGACAACAGATTGGGGAACGTAAATTTGCAAAAGCGTAATTTCGGAGTTTCGATGTTTCGAAGTTTCGAAATGTCGAATTTTCGAAATGTCGAATTTTCGAATTTTCGATATTTTGATAGTTCAATAATTAGCATATGACCATTTTTTTCGTCCTTACTACCGCACTCACTTTCATGCTTTTCGCTTGGGCAGTTAAACCTGCGTATCGAGTGAAAATTATGTTAGCCGTATTTGTTTGGGTAGCCTTGCAAGGGTTACTAGCTTTTAATGGTTTTTATACGGTTACAGATACCGTTCCACCGCGTTTTATTTTCGCAGTGTTCCCTACTTTTTTATTTATTTTTTATATGATTTTCTTTAAATGGAAAAGTGTAGAAAATAAATTTGATGCAGAGCGCTTAACTTATTTCCATGTTGTGCGAATACCTGTAGAAATTGCCATCTTCACTTGGTATACTCAGGGCTTGGTACCTAAATTAATGACATTTGAAGGAGTTAATTTCGATATACTAAGTGGACTCACGGCCTTTTTTATTGGCTTCGCCTATTTCCGTAAACATTGGATTTCTTCACGAGTATATAAAATCTGGAATTTTATTTGTTTAGGCTTGCTTTTAAACATCGTAATTAATGCCATTGGCTCTGCGCAAACCCCTTTGCAATTCCAAGCCTTTGAGCAACCAAATGTGGCGGTAATGTATTTTCCATTTTCCTGGTTGCCGAGTTTTATAGTGCCAGCGGTGTTGTTTGCGCATTTATATTGTTTAAGAACGAAAGGCCGAAAATTCGAAATGTAGAATATTCGAATATTCGAAACTTCGACCTTTCGAAAATTCGACTATTCGACCTTTCGATATTTCGACTATTCGATATTATTTCCTTAAATTTGCCATATTATAAACCAAAAGCACACATTTGGGTTATTAATCAAACATCAATTCGAATGAAAAAGAGTCACATTGTTTTACTCGTTATAATTGCAGTAGCCATTGGAGCTATTGTAAGCACTTTTGCAGATTCTAGCACTTACGGCGATTTTGCCCAAGCCAAGGAAGATGGAAGCGAAATACACGTAGTTGGGAAGCTAGTAAAAGAGAAAGAACTTGTTTACGACCCTGTTAAAGATGCTAATTACTTTTCTTTTTATTTAGTTGACAATAAAGGTGAAGAATGCAAAATTGTATTCAACGGTACTAAACCTCAAGATTTCGAACGTTCGGAGCAAGTTGTTATTACTGGTAAAATGCAAGGCGACCAATTTCATGCGGATAAAATCTTGATGAAATGCCCATCAAAATATACCAACGACAAGGTAGAAACAAAAGAATTCAAAGCATCTTAATTCACAATTCACAATTCATTTAATGGATATACAATACCTTGGAGAGAACTTGTGGCCCGGTAAATTGGGCCAATTTTTTGTAATCATTTCATTTGTTACCGCACTTTATTCGAGCATCGCTTACTTTTTTGCACAACAAAAATCCGATGATTCTTGGAAGAAACTAGCACGTGCTTCGTTTTACATACACAGCTTTGCCATTATCGGCATTATTGTAAGTTTAGCCTACATTATTGGTAATCATTTGTTCGAGTATCATTATGCTTGGGCACATTCCTCAAAATCATTACCTACAGAATACGTAATATCTTGTTTTTGGGAAGGCCAAGAAGGGAGCTTTTTACTTTGGGCTTTTTGGCAAATGGTGTTAATGTGGTTCGTATTACGCAAAGGTGGTAAATGGGAAGCACCCGTTTTAAGTATCATTCTTTTATCGCAAGTATTTATAACTTCTATGTTGTTAGGGGTAAATATTTTCGGACAAGGAATTGGTAGTTCACCCTTTATTTTATTAAGAGAAGCTTTGCAAGCACCAATTTTTCAGCGTGCCGATTATCTTTCGCTTATACAAGATGGTAATGGCTTAAATCCATTATTACAAAACTATTGGATGGTAATACATCCGCCAACTTTATTCTTAGGTTTTGCTTCCATGGTGGTTCCATTTGCATTTGCTATTGCAGGCATTTGGCGTAAAGATTTTGATGGATGGATGAAACCTGCTTTACCATGGTCGCTGTTTGCAGTTATGGTTTTAGGAACTGGCATTATCATGGGTTCTTTTTGGGCGTATGAAGCCTTAAACTTCGGAGGATTTTGGGCTTGGGATCCAGTAGAAAATGCATCACTTATTCCTTGGTTAACACTTATTGCAGCAGTGCATGTTATATTGGCTTACAAACATTCAGGCCATTCTTATTTCACCGCACTCTTTTTAGTTTTTATAAGTTATGTGTTGGTATTGTACGCTTCGTTTTTAACACGTAGCGGAATTTTAGGAAATGCATCTGTACATGCATTTACAGATTTAGGAATGTCGGGCCAACTCATTATTTACATTTTAGTATTTCTAGTATTAGGTGTTTGGTTGATGGTGAAAAATTGGAAACATTTCCCAATTACCAAAAAAGACGAAGCAACTTACTCACGTGAGTTTTGGTTGTTTATTGGAGCCATTATGCTAGGGGTTTCTTGTTTCCAAGTAATACTTACTACCTCTATACCGGTAATAAATACAGTGTTTGGCACCAATGTAGCGCCTCCAACTGATGTAATTGATCATTACAATAAATGGCAAATTCCTATCGCTATTTTAATTTTATTGATATCTGGTTTTGCACAATTTATGAAGTACAAAAAAACCGATGGTAAAAAATTAATTTCGAATGTATTAGTAGCCATTATACTATCTTTTATATTCACTGCAGTTATTTCTTACTACGGAGAGTTTTATAGAAATGCACCATTTATGATGTTAATTTTTGCATCGCTCTTTACCATTTTAGCAAACATCAGAATATTAACTGATGCTTTTAAAGGTAAAATAAAATTAGCAGGTTCGGCATTAGCTCATATTGGCTTTGGCTTTATTTTATTGGGCGCTCTAATTGCAGCATCAAAAAGCGAAGTAATTTCAATAAACAATACTGGTTTTTCTTACGGTAAAGAATTCAACGAAAAAAACACCCGCGAAAATATTTTGCTTTGGAAAGACGAGCCAACTAAAATGAGCAATTATCTCGTTACGTATATAGGCGATACTACCGTTGCACCAAATACCTATTACGAAGTAAATTATAAAGAGCTCGATGAAAAAGGAGCAGTAGTAAACGAATTTACTTTATACCCTAATGCACAAGTTAACCCTAAGATGGGCTTAATAGCTTCGCCAGATACTCGCCATTATATTACACATGATGTGTACACACATGTAAGCTCGGTGCCGCTTAAAGAAGAAGAGCACGAAGAGCATGAAGGGCATAGCGATGATGAAAATTACAAAGAACCTAAAACGTTAACATTGGCCATTTCGGATGCCATCCGTTTAGATGGATATTTAATAAAACTATTGAGTTTAAAAAATAATGTACCCGTAAAAGATTTAACTTTAAATCAGAACGACATTGCAGTTGCTGCAATTGTAGAAGTTACGAAAGCTGATAAAAGTTTAATAGCCGAACCGGTGTACATCATCAAAAATAATATTCCTTTTGATTTGCCTAAAACCATCGACGAATTTGGTATGAAGTTTAGGTTTGCAAAAATAGATCCTAAAGCTGGTAAAGTAGAAATTGTGTATTACAAGAAGAAAGATGAATTGCGCGATTATGTAATTATGAAAGCCATCGTTTTTCCATTCATCAATTTACTTTGGGGTGGAACAATCATTATGGTTATCGGGTTCTTATTAGCCATTGTTCGTCGCTTGCAAGAAATGAAAGCAACTAAAAGCTAAACACACATGCGAGTATCATTTGTTGGTTCGGGAAATGTGGCTACACATCTTGCAAAAGCAAGTAAGTCGGCAGGCATTCACATCATCAATATATACTCTAAAAATTTACAAAATGCAGAAAGCCTTGCTGCACTATGCAATGCCAAGGCTGTAGAAAACAGTTTCGATTTAGATACAAACATCGATTTGTTAATTGTATCTGTAAGTGATGATGCCTTGCCGAGTATAAATGAGCAAATAAAAAACTTCCCTTGCCCAGTGGTACATACTGCAGGTTCTGTTAATATAAATGCTGTTTATGCTGATGAGCATGCGTATGGAGTATTGTATCCTTTACAAACCTTTTCTAAAACACGCGAACAAGAATTACAAAACATTCCCTTTTTTGTTGAAGCGAGTGAGAGTAGTTTAGAAAACAGTTTGAAGCAGTTTGTGGCACAAATTGGAGGGCAGTACAATGCTGCTAATTCCGAGCAACGTTTGCATTTACACATTGCAGCCGTATTTGCATGCAATTTTAGCAATTACATGTACAGTGTTGCCCATAATTTACTGAGTAAACATCAACTCTCCTTTGAGCATTTAGTGCCTCTAATACTAGAAACAGCCAAAAAAGTACAGCACATAAGTCCGCAGGATGCTCAAACTGGTCCGGCAAAGCGTCACGACCTAATTACGATGCAAAAACACCTAGAAGCCTTGCAGGAGCAGCCTTTATACCACAGCCTGTATATGCAGATATCTGCCGAAATCGAAAAAAATCAAAATTCTTAAAACATTTTTTTCTTAAACTTCTTATTTAGAAAGTTTCTTAAGAGCCAAAAATTGTTAGTTTTGCAACGAATTAAGATCAGGGAGATTTAATTGAACACATGGAAATATTTAAAGTCATAATAAATTTCGAAGAAAAAGACCACGAATCCATCGAGTTACCCATTGCCGTAGGCGAGTCGGTATTAGATGTTTGCCTAGAAAATGGTATCGATTTACAACATAATTGCGGTGGAGTATGCGGATGCAGTACTTGCCATATATATGTAGTAAATGGCATGGACAATATTCAAGAAATATCAGATAAAGAAGAAGATTTTATTGACAGAGCGGTAAACCCACGCATTAACTCGCGCCTCGGTTGCCAATGTATAATAGAAAACGGAAATTTAGAAGTATTTATACCAGATCAGTCGGGCTTCATGGGACACTAGATAGTGTGATAGTATGCTAGTGTGCTAATAAGGAAGGGCTTGCTTAATTCACAATTCACAACTCACAATTCACAATTCAAAATATGGAACGTTTCGCATTAACCTTTGGTTGGAAAGATACAGAAGACATTGCAATAGCATTGTATGAAAAGTTTGGCGACGATTTTGGCGAGGCTCAAATATATCGCATTCGTTTTACCGATTTATTAGAATGGGTATTAACCTTACCCAATTTTGTGGGTACAAAAGAAGAATGCAATGAATCTTATTTAGAAATGATACAATCTGCTTGGGTATACGAGTGGCGCGACAATCAGAAATAAGATTAAATCCCTATCTTCGTTTTTAGATTTTAAGCCAACGTTATGTCGTACATCACTCGTCTAAAAAACATAGATACCATAATTCTCGACCTCGATGGGGTACTTACTGATGGTTCGGTTTTAGTAACCGAAAGTGGTGAGCAATTACGTAAAATGTTTATTAGAGATGGGTATGCTATGCAGCTAGCTGCAAAAGTAGGCTATACACTCATGGTCATTTCCGGCGGTAATTCTCAAACCGTTGTAGGACGATTAGAAAAACTAGGTGTGCATGAAATACACATCGGCGCCAAAAATAAAGTAGAACTTATAGAAGAACTTTTAAAAAAGCATCACAAAACTTGGGAGCAGGTTTTGTATATGGGTGATGATATTCCGGATACCGATGTAATGTTAAAAGCAAATATTGCTACCGCTCCAGCGGATGCCGTTTCGGAATTAAAACAAATTTCTCATTATATTTCTGATAAAAAAGGAGGGGAAGGCTGCGTGCGAGATGTCATAGAAAAAGTTATGAAAGCCAGAGACAACTGGAATAATGAATACAGTATATTAACAAGATCTACCTAATGCGTTCCATTTTTAAACTTTTCAGAATAAGCAACCTTGTACTCATTGTTTTGCTACAAGTTTTTTTGCGTAAATATTTTATAAGCCCCATGCTAAACTCATTCGGTTTAGAATTACAGCTTAGCGATTTTCAATTTATATTAGTTTTGTTGATGACCCTCTGTATCACCAGCGCTGGTTATATTATAAACGATTACTTCGATTTAAAACGCGATTACATAAACCGTAATCCCAATGATGTTATT
>JAGVEE010000008.1 GCA_020058405.1 Sphingobacteriales bacterium | reverse complement strand
CAAAAACTACAGCCCTAGAATCAAATATGAAAATTCACAAAATAAATTACATGACATTTTTTTTATCAATAAAATCAAATGATTGAGGTCTGTATATTAAAAAAATAATTTTTAATTATCCTGGACATATAGCACCGAAACCGCTGCACTAAGCATAAATACTCCCGCTAGAATAATTGCATACATCGCATTGTTGTCGTAAAAGTTTTTAACAATAGGCCCACCTACTACTCCGTTTACAATTTGTGGAATGGTGATGAAGAAATTGAAGATGCCCATGTAAACTCCCATTTTACCTGAAGGAATTTTATTGGCTAAAATTGCATATGGCATTGCTAATATAGATGCCCATGCCAAACCCACCCCTATCATCGAATATACTAAGTCCCATTTATCATCAGCAAAATACATACTCAACAATCCTAAACCTCCTGCAATTAAAGAGAAGGCATGTGTTCTTTTTCTGCCCAAAAATTTTGCAATACGTGGTAAAAACAATGCATAAATTGCAGATATCCCGTTGTAAACTCCAAATATAATACCGGTCCAGTTTTGCGCTTCTCTAAATTTGTCGCTACTTGTATCTTCTACAGATAAACCAAATACATGGTGTGCGATGGCTGGCGTAGTAAACACCCACATGCTGAACAATGCAAACCAAGAGAAAAATTGCACCAAACCCAATTGTCGCATGGCTCTTGGCATCTTTTTAAAATCTTTAAAGATGTTACTAAACTTTGCATCTGTATCTTCAGATTTGCCATGGTACAATTCGTATTCTGCAGGAGGATACTCTCTAGAAAATAAAACTGTAATTAAAATACATACTAAAAAAACTACTGCACCCACATAAAAAGAATAGGTAACATTATCGGCTACAAAACCTGCAGGTGCCGATGATGATACACCCATGAATTCGTGCATTACAAATGGCAACCACGATCCTGCTACTGCACCAATTCCTATTAAAAATGTCTGTATTGAAAACCCTAATGTACTTTGTTTAGCAGAAAGATTATCGGCAACCAATGCACGAAAAGGTTCCATTGCTATGTTTATACTTGCATCCATTACCATTAACATTCCCGCTCCAATTAACAAAGCAGATTTCGCCTGAAAAAATGTTGCGGAATTTGGAAGTAATAATAATGCCAAGCAACACAACATTGTTCCGACCATTATATAAGGCTTTCTTCTTCCAAACCTCCCCCAAGTTTTATCACTGTAAAATCCAATTATAGGTTGCACAATCATACCCGTTAATGGCGCCACTAACCAAAACCACGAGAGCTGTTCTACATGCGCTCCATAATTTTGTAGGATTCCACTGGCGTTTCCATTCTGTAATGCAAATCCAAATTGTATTCCCATGAATCCAAAACTCATGTAGAATATTTGCAATAAACTTAATTTAGGTTTCTCTAATAAAGCCATATTAAAAATTATTTATAGTAAATAATGTAAGAGTTTGGTTGCAACTTAATCATACCATTCATGTTTTCCTGCTTCGCATTCGATTCTATTTTGTAGCCTGTTTTTAAGGCTGCAAAACTGATCTCTTTGCTTTGCACTTTTATTTCATTAGCACTAAAATTAATTATTATAATAGCTTCAGAATTTCCATTTTTTCTTTTGTATGCATAATGCTCATCGCCAGTATTACCAGTTACCACTAATGGAATCTCTACCCAATCTGCATTTGTTCCTGTATTGTGGAATGCTGGCACTGTATGCTTCAACGCCGTCATTCTTTTGTACCATCCTTCTCTCGATTTATTGGCCCATTCTGTTTTAGTGATGTTATTCTTTTCAAAGAATTTCATCCTTCTATTTAATCCTACTTCTTCACCGGTATAAATTAAAGGCAAACTTTGAGGCAATGTATATACCATCACTCCAAATTGTTGCCAATTTTTACCATACTTCTCATCTACTGTTCCGTTCCATGTATTTTCATCGTGGTTTGTTAAAAACAAAAGCTTATGCATATATGCAGGAAATGCATCGTAGTTTAATCTTAACTCTTTCTTCATTTCAGATAATTGCTTTGTGCCTTTTGCAACATCAGCAGTTACTCCCATAAAATTCCAACCATATGCAGCGTTAAATGCATTCACAAAATAGGTATCGGGTTTTCTAGTGATGTCATTATTCCACTCCATCTCTGCCAACATGTACACAGGTTTAATTTCTTCTAATTGTTTTCTTAATTCTTCCCAAAAATCTAATGGGACCAAAAATGCTACATCACATCGATAGCCATCTATATCGTATTCAGATACCCAAAATTTCATCGCATCTATCATCGCTTCGCGCATATCATTGCTTTCAAAATTTAATTTTGCAACATCTGTCCAATCGTATTGAGTAATAATTTCACCTTGTTGATTTTGTGCATACCAATGTGGATGTTGAGAAATCCATGGATTATCCCAAGCAGTATGATTCGCAACCCAATCAATTAGTACTTTCATTCCTAAACGATGAGCTTCTGTAACCATTGCTTTAAAATCATCTTTCGTTCCGTAATCTGGTGATACCTCTTTATAATCTTGCACACTGTAATAACTACCCATATCTCCTTTTCTATTTTTAACTCCAATAGGATGTATAGGCATGATCCATAATACATCTACACCTAAGCCTTTAATTCTGGTTAAATCTTTCGTTACAGCTTTAAATGTTCCTTCTTGAGAATACTGTCTCACATTAACTTCATACATCACAGCATTCTTCGACCATTCTGGTTGCGTTAATTGTGCTTGTGCCACAATGCTTGAAAACACAAGTACTAACACTAATAATTTTTTCATCATTTTATTCATAAGTAAATATTTCAAAATCATCATTTTTAAGTTCTACAATTATTTCATTTGACATCGATTGAAAAGGATGTGCAAAATTTGCTTTTACATTTCTTTTAGCATCTTTTGTTATGTTCACTTTTCCTGCATTTTTAGAAAATACAATTAAAGATTTTTTTCCAAAATAATTTCTTTCGTATGCATAAAACCCTTCGGTACATTTTACTTCTTTAAAATCTCCATATATAAATTCTAAATTATTTTTACGCAAGTTTGCTAAAGTTTGTACTTTATCTCTTAACTCTTTTTCTTCTGAAGTGTAATTTTCAAATTTCATCATCCTTCTATTATCGGGATCATTACCTCCTGGCATTGCAATTTCATCACCATAATACACAACTGGCACTCCTGGTATACTAAAATTTAAAGCCATCATTTGAGCCATACGTGCATACCCTTTTGTTCCTTGATGTTGAATGTCGCGTGTCCAACCTGCTAACTTCGTGTCTTCATCTGGTTTTATTGTACCCTCTGCTAAGGATGCAAAGCGTGGCTTATCTTGGTTACCACTTATGTTTCCCATTAAATGATGGGTTCCGTAATATTTAAAACTTTCTTGTATCGTTTCGCTTAGCCTTTTAAACTTCTTAACGCTCTCCTCTTTATCTGCATCAAAAGCGAAAGTATTAACACCCGCATCGTACATATTAAAATCAAATTGTCCATCCATCTGTCCTGAATTTACGTAAGAACCAATTAACTCCGGACTACCGTACGTTTCTCCAATTTGATAAAAAGCTGATTTGTTTTTTTCTTTTACATCATTTCTAATTTTTCGAGTGAGTGTTCTCCAAAATTGTTCCGGTACATGTTTACTTGCATCGTGTCTAAAACCATCTATCTCAAAATTACGTACCCAAAACATTACCGAATCAGAAATAATTTCATTTACTTCTTCTCGTTGAAAATCTAAAGTTGGTAAAAATGTGTCGAACCAAGTCGTTAACCTATGGTCGTCCCATCGCTCTGTATTCATACTACCATCAGGTAAATACAAAGAAGTAACCCAGGTTGGGTGTGCTTTATATAATGGATGATCGGTATGGATATGATGTGCTACAAAATCCAACACTACATTCATTTCTTTTTCATGCGCTTTAGAAATAAAATTTGTAAAGCCTTCATTCGTTCCAAATCGTTTATCTACTAATGAGTAGGATGTAGGCCAATAACCATGGTATGCAGAAAACTTTGTGGTTATTTTTTTATCCCAATACCCCCAAGCACCGTCAGGATTTTTAGCAATAGGCGACAACCATACCGTATTAAATCCTAAGTCCTCAAAAAAACCTTGTTCTAATTTTTTCTGAATTCCTATTATATCTCCACCATAAAAATCTGCTTTTTCATTAACCCCTTCTAGCTTTGCTGGATTGTTATTTTTATCACCATCTGCAAATCTATCTACCATCATAAAATACATAATTTGCGTATGTAAATCGCTACGGTCTAATAAACTTGTGGAACTTACCACTCTCCCATTCTCCAAAGGAATTAATATATCTTTTGCAATTTTTCCGGCACCGTATGCATAAACTCTTATGTAACTTCTTTTTTGTTTACTAGCTTCTGCAGGAATTTTAATCGAGATCTTTTTTGTTTTTTTCGAGCTAACACTTATTAAATGATGACTCCAAAATGCTACGTATCCTTCAATATTTATTGCATTTATAGATATGTTTGCCCCTTCAAATTGTGATGTTTCTATGTTTGGCGATACTCCTGTGTTATTTCCAACTTCCAACATTACATTGGTTCCACCCATTCCGTTTGATACAGTTATTGCATTTAATGGATTTACTTCCACTCCATCGGCAATTAATTTATATTGATGTTTGCCTGTATTTACTTTTTGTAAATTAATTTTCCATGTAGTACTTGGTAACGATGTTAAGGCTACTATTCCTTTGCTTTGCGGAGCCCAAGACGTAAAAGTTCCTTTTATTTCTAATTTGTT
>JAGVEE010000250.1 GCA_020058405.1 Sphingobacteriales bacterium | reverse complement strand
CTCTAGCAGTTCTAGCCCCATTGGTATAACAAGTATATTGTTAGTTGTACAGCTACTACTATTTATTCCTCTATATTATAAATTTTTTAAATACAGTTTTCAAAAAGACTTTAATTATATACCCCGTATTTTCAGTATTTTAATACTTGCAAGTGTAGGAGTATTAATGATGAGAGGAGGCACTCAACTTGCTCCTATTAACCAAAGTGCAGCATACTTTTCTAAAAACACCATTGTAAATCATGCAAGTTTAAATACCGAATGGAATTTAATGCACTCTGTTATAGAAAATCATTTTAGCAATGAAAATCCGTATGTTTTTTTGAAAAAAGAAAAAGCAGAAGCCATCATTGACTCTTTGTATACTTATAATGCTGATAGTTCTACTTCTATTTTAAAAACGAATCGACCTAATATTGTTTTTATAATTCTTGAAAGTTTTACTTCTGATGTAGTTGAATATTTTGGTGGAGATAAAGGAGTATCGCCAAATTTAAGCAGACTAGCAAAAGAAGGAATTAGTTTCACAAATATGTATGCCTCTGGTGATAGAACAGATAAAGGTATGATTGCCATATTAAGTGCTTTCCCTAGCCAAGCAGTACGAACCATTATACAACAGCCAGATAAATTTGAGAAACTGCCCTCTTTACCAATAACTCTTGAAAAATATGGCTATTCGAGTTCATTTTTTTATGGTGGGGAGTCGGAATTTTCAAATTTTAAATCCTATTTAGTGTCTGCGGGTATTGATGATATTGTTGATAAAAACAATTTTTCTAAAGCACAAATGAACTCTAAATGGGGTGCACATGATGGGTTTTTATTCGACAAAGTATTAGAAAACATATCTAACAAAAAAGAACCATTTTTATCGGTAGTACTTACATTAAGTTCACACGAACCTTTTGAAATACCTGCACCTAGTACTTTCAATAAAAAGGACTTACCTAGCAAATTTAGAAAGGCCGCTCATTATACCGACCAATGTTTAAATGATTTTATAGCAAAAGCAAAAAAAGAATCGTGGTATAAAAACACTTTGTTTGTAATTGTTGCCGACCATGGGCATCGTTTACCTCGAGAATATAAAACAGCCTATGATGTTTTAAAATTTAGAATTCCAATGGTGTTATATGGAGATGTAATTAAAGAGGAATACCAGCGCAAAAAAATTACTAAAGTTGGATCTCAAACAGATATTGCAAAAACCTTGTTAAATCAACTAAACATTAGCGATACTAGCTACAAATGGTCTAAAGACTTATTTAATACCCATGCTAAAAGCTTTGCATTTTATACTTATGATAATGGTTTAGGTTGGGTGGATGATGATAATAGATATACCATGGATAACATTACCAAAGAGCTCACATCAAGAAGAAATTATACGAAAAAAACCGATGAGAAAATGATGAATGGCAAAGCGTATATGCAACTAGTTTTTACAGAATATTTAGCTTATTGATACCAATATTTTTGAATAATAATATCTGCTACCACCTTATCTATAGGAAGAGTCATACAAGCTGCATTAAAATCTTTTAAAGCAATCCACCTAAAACTTTGCTGACCATTAGAGTCGTCTTTAAAGTCAAACACTTTGTTTGAGGTAGAAAATTGAAACTCTTCTAAACTGTTTACTTTATAATAAATACTGATAATTTGGGAATCGTTGAAGGCTGATTTTTGATAGAAGTCTGTGGTATAAATATGTTCTAATACCTCAATTTTTAAATTACACTCTTCCATAAACTCACGAGCTAAACATTCGCGAGTACCCTCTCCTAGCTCTAAGCCACCACCAGGAAATTTGGTATGTGGGAAATTGAAATCAAACTCATCAGAAACCAAAAGTTCTCCGTTCTCATTAATTAAAACCCCGTATACTCTTACATTAAATTTATACATGTTCTATAAAATGTTTGGCATTGTTCATTACTAAATTGGTATTCCATACAAGTGTTTTTTCTTGTGGATGCTTGCGTACAGGGCATTCTACCTCACAATAATTACAGCAATTTGGCAAACACGGATCTACATGTATAAATAACTCTACAGTATTTTCAACATTGCGTTCAATTATGGTCTCAATAGCCTCTACTTCGTCATGCACTCTTACTAAATCAAAATAATAAGGCAAGGTAATGTGGCAATCGATATGCAAATCGTGACCGTATTTTTGAGTTCTTAAATTATGTACATCAATCCATTCTGGCTTGCGTTCTTTTTGTAAGATGTTCACAATGTCATTTACTAAGTTTGTATCTACTTCATCCATCAATCCAGAAATAGATTTTCGAATTAAATGATAACCATTATACAAAATTAGAAAACCAAGAATTAAGGAGATAATACTATCTAAAATATAAATTTGAGTGAATTTTATCAATAGCAAACCTAACACCAATCCTGCACTTGTATAAGCATCTGTTTTTAAATGTTTACCATCTGCTTCTAAAGTAATCGAATTAAGTTTACGCCCTTGTTGTACAACGTAAAAACCGATAATAAAATTTAGTGCCCCAGCTAAAATACTTAGCCAAATACCCTTATCTAATTGATGTATTACTTGTGGGTTTATAAAAGCGTATATAGATTTATAAATAATATTGATGGCAGCAAATACAATCAGTGCTCCTTCAAAACCAACGGCGAAAAATTCTACTTTACCATGACCATACGGGTGATTGATATCTTTAGGTTGAGCTGCTAAATAAATGCTATAAAATGCAAAACCACCTGCTACAACGTTTATAATATTTTCTAAGGCATCGGTATAAATGGCATTAGAATGTGTAATATAGTATGCAACAAACTTCAATATGGTAATTAGTACACCAAATATGAGCACTGCACTTATTATTCTTAATCGTTTTTTTTGATTCTCCACTGGGTAAGTTTAACTCCTAAAGATACAATTACTATGCATATAATAAGTATATCCCAATTATACATTTGCATTTAAAATTATAACTTTGAAACATGGTTAAAGCTGAACTTATTAAAAAAATTGCGCTCGTTTTGGAAGAACGTCTTAATGAATATAAACTAAATTTATTGCAGTTAATAGAATCTAGAAATAATGATACTAAAAGTAGTGCTGGAGATAAATACGAAACTTCGAGAGAAATGGCTCAAATCGAAATGAATAAATTAACTGAAATGGTACTTATGAATGGTAACATTGTACAAGATTTAGCAAAAATTGATGCCAATATTACTCACCAAACAGTAGAACTCGGTAGCATCGTACTTACAAATACAGATAAGTATTTTATTAGTGTTGCCTTTGGAAAAATTAAACTAGAAAATGATGAATATTATGCCATTTCTAAAACATCGCCCTTTGCAATGGCTATAAAAGGGAAAGAGAAAGGTGATAAAATTACCTTTCAAAACAGAGAAATTGAAATAATTGATATTAAATAACAAAAGCCCCTAGAAATTGCTTTCTAGGAGCGATTATTTAAATTGATGTACTAACCCTATAATCCATCAAAATAATAAGTATAAGAATCGGAGCCTTCTATTTTACGCAACCACAATTCTTTAGAAGCTAAACGCTGCAAATTATAAATTACAGTTTCAGAACCTATAATAATTTTCACATCTTCATCATCGTTTAAAAACGACCAAGTACCATTGTTTACAGTACGTACAGGGAATCCAAATATTGTACCTTCTACCGTTTGTGTTAATGTACCATCATTAAACATATTATAAATATATGTTGTACCACTTAAATCCTGTGTTACTCCATTCTTCTCATAAGACTTTAAATTCCAGGTATTCGTAAATCTATCTTTTCTTGATACAACCGAAATAATTGGATCGTCGTCGCCTTTCTGACAAGCGGGTAAAACTGTGCTTACAATTGTAACAAGTATAATTGCAGCTAAATAAAATTTGATATTTTTCATACCACAAAACTCCACTTAATTAAACGATACTTATTATATACTAAAGTGTATAACTTATATATTTCACACCTATTTCTAAAAATTGTATTTTGCAGTATGAAAAGAATACTATGTGTCTCTTTATTCCTATTGATATATCAATATGCACAATCGCAAGACCGTAAATTTCATCTAATTTTATCAGTTGGTGCAAATGCAACGCAAGTAAATGGTGATAAACTTGCAGGTTTTGATAAATTTGGACTAAATGTTGGTACAGGTGTACGAAGGAACATTGGCTTAAAATCTGCTTGGCAATTGGAGTTTTTGTATTCTGAAAAAGGCAGTAAAGATGTAGTTAGCCCATCTAATCCAGTACCAGATACTCTATTTCAATTTAATTATATTGATATACCTATTGTTTACACTTATGAATTTTACCCAAAGCTTAGAGCTGAAATTGGAATTTATAACAGTGTGCGATTAAAAGCCATCTACAGCGATTTTGTAATTGATTATGATCGATCGGCAAATATAAGAAGCTCCGACCATGGTGTTTTAGCTGGTTTACATTACCAATTAGGAAATAAATTTGGTGCCAATTTACGTGTTGCGCAATCTGTTTTCGACATTAACGCAACCATTGAAAGATACTTTAATTTAAGCACCACCTTTAGTATTAGGTACACGCTTTAGTAAATTTTACTATTTTTATAGCTTACAAACACAACTATTGAATGGCTAATTTATCCAATAGATTAAATTTATTTACTGAATCTCAGACGCTTATGATGGCGAAACTGAGTAGAGAACTGAAAAACCAAGGCGTAGATATTATCAACCTAACCCTCGGTGAACCAGATTTTACCACTCCAGCACATATAAAAGCTGCTGCAAAAGAAGCAATCGATCAAAATTTCTCTTATTATACACCAGTGGTGGGCTATTTAGATTTGCGCCAAGCAATTTGTCGTAAATTAAAAAGAGAAAACAATCTTGACTATACACCAGAACAAATTGTAGTTTCTACCGGAGCTAAACAATCCATTGCCAATGCAATCTTATCTACTATAAATGCAGGAGACGAGGTATTGGTACCAACTCCTTATTGGGTATCGTATTCTGAAATGATAAAACTAGCCGAAGGTGTTCCAGTTTTTATACCTGCAACTGTTGAGAGTCATTTTAAAATATCGGCAGCACAATTAGAGGAAGCAATTACCATTAATACTAAAATGTTAATTTTCTCCTCTCCATGTAACCCTACTGGTTCTGTTTATACCAAAGTAGAGCTTGCCTCCTTCGTAAAAGTGTTAGAGAAACACCCAGATATTTGGATTATCTCTGATGAAATTTATGAGCACATAAATTATTTAAGTAAACACGAAAGTATTGCCCAGTTCGAATCGATTAAAGACCGCACCATTGTGATTAATGGCCTGTCTAAAGCATTTGCTATGACAGGTTGGAGATTGGGTTATATGGCTTCTTCTCTAGCGCTAGCGAAAGCCTGCGATAAAATACAAGGTCAATTTACTTCCGCAACGAGTTCTATATCTCAACGTGCGGCTATTATGGCATTGGATGGAGATATTGGACCAACCATACAAATGCGCGAAGCGTATAAAAAAAGAAGAGACCTCGTATACGAATTGTTGCAAGACATTCCAGGATTAAAAACGAATTTACCTGATGGTGCATTTTACTTTTTCCCAGACGTAAGTTCATTTTTCGGCAAAACTCATGCAAATGGAGTGATAAATTCTGCTGAAGATTTGTGTATGTATTTATTACACGATGCACATGTATCCTTAGTAACCGGTGCTGCATTTGGTAGCCCTACAAATATTCGTTTTTCTTATGCAAGTTCTGAAGAAATTTTGCGTGAAGGAATGCGTAGAATTAAAGAATCCTTGGCTAAATTGATTTAAAAAAAGATGTCGGAATACCTGCTAAATATTTTTGATTCCTTTAATTCGCAAAAGGTTTTAATTATCGGAGATGTAATGATTGATGCTTACCTATGGGGTAAAGTAGATCGTATTTCTCCAGAAGCACCTGTTCCGATTCTCAATATACAAAAACGCGAAAACAGATTAGGTGGTGCCGCAAACGTTGCACTAAACGTAAAAGCATTAGGGGCTACTCCTATTTTATGTTCGGTAATTGGGAAAGATACTCACCAAGATTTATTTTATAAATTATTAAAAGATGCTCAATTAACCAACGAAGGCATCATCTCTTCCGAGGATCGTGTAACCACTGTAAAAACAAGACTTATAGGCCAACATCAACATTTATTTAGAGTAGATGATGAAGATGATAGTCTGTTAACTGAAGCTTTAACAGAGGCTTTATCTGAACGCATCATTCAAATTATTAATACACATAAAATTTCTGTTATAATTTTTGAAGATTATGACAAAGGTGTAATTCAACAAACCTTAATTGAAAGGATTGTAAACATTGCCAACCAACAAAATATCCCCGTGGTGGTTGATCCTAAAAAACGAAATTTTTTAGCATATAAAAACGTACAACTTTTTAAACCAAACGTAAAAGAACTTAAAGAGGGATTAAAAATTGATTTTGACCATTACCAGCATCCAAGTTTATTTGAAGCAGCAAAAAAATTGCGCGAGCAATTAAATGCAAACATGGTAATGATTACGCTCTCTGAACAAGGCATTTTATTGCTTAACGAAACTGATGCTAAAGTTTGCCCTGCACATATCCGCAGCATTTCTGATGTATCTGGAGCCGGTGATACCGTAATTAGTGTGGCAGCATTAGGTTTAGCAGCAGGAATGAGTCCGCAAGAATTTACTGAATTAGCAAATTTAGCAGGAGGATTGGTTTGTGAAAAAGTTGGTGTCGTACCAATCGACAAAAACGAATTACTCAATGAAGCCATCTTACTCGAAAATCTATAGGCTTTTATTCCTTTTTTGTATTCTACTTTCAGAATACAGCGCCGCTCAAACCATTTCGAGTGTGCGCTTTTTGGGTTTATCGCGTACCAAGTATTCATACCTACGAGATCATATTGTAAAAAGTAAGGCCGGCGATATTATTGATACATCTCAAATAAAAAAAGATGTTCAGGAAATTTATAACCTTCGCCATTTTTCTTCCGTTCAATACAAACTAATTGCATTAGACAGCAATTACTCTGAGCTCTATTTTATTTTAGTAGAAACCTTTTCAATCTTTCCTGTTTTAGACATGGGATTAACAAAAGATTTTTTTAAGATACAAGCTGGAGGGGTTGATTTTAATACCTTCGGGCGTTCGGGTAATTCTAATTTATATGTGAGAAGATTGGGAAGAATGACGTATATCTATAGCGGCGATTACCCTTTTGTATTTGGAGGAAAAAATGGAATTGCTGCCGACATCAATAAAATAGGAAGCTATGAACCCATTTACAATAACAATTTAAAAAATGAATTTAGTTATGATGTATATACGGTGTTGTTAATGCATCGATACGATATTAATATCCATTCATTCACAAAAGTAGGACTCGGTTATCAATATGAAACATTTAAACCGCATACTTATGCAGATTTTACTACAGAATACCCATTAAAAGGTAATGCCGAGCGACTTTTATTTAGAGCAAATTATCGTTACACCTTTATTAATTTAGATAGAATTAATCAACAAGGTGTGTACATAGATTTATCGTACAATGAAGTTAGAAGTGATGCAAAAAAAAATAAATTATTTGGAGATAGTAAACGATTGTTGAGTGATATTCGGTATTATTTTAATGTTCGTAAACAAACAAATTTAGCGGTGCGT
>JAGVEE010000361.1 GCA_020058405.1 Sphingobacteriales bacterium | reverse complement strand
CGGGTAACCGTTTAGGTGTATTAGTAGGATTAACTTCTGATGCAAATGGTAAAGCTGACGAAGCTGGTAAAGATGTGGCAATGCAAATTGCAGCAATGAGCCCAGTTGCAGTTGATAAAGGTGATGTAGATTCTAAAACAATCGAAAGAGAATTAGAAATTGCAAAAGATGTTATCCGTGCAGAAGGTAAACCAGAAGAAATGGTAGAAAAAATTGCTCAAGGTAAATTGAACAAATTCTACAAAGATTCTACGTTGTTAAACCAAGACTTTGTGAAAGACGGTTCTAAAACAGTTGCACAAATGTTAAACGATATTGAAAAGGGCTTAACTGTTACCGCGTTTAAGCGCGTTGTTTTAGGAGCTTAATTCTTTTAAAAAATCCCCTCGAATTTCGAGGGGATTTTTTTTGCCCTATACTTTAATACATTTCTTCTAAATACATATCTTCGCATTACTAAACCAAAGGTAAAAATGAAATACAAGAGAATTCTACTGAAACTGAGTGGCGAATCTTTAATGGGTTCTAAACAATATGGTATCGACACGGCAATGGTACACCAATATGCTGTGGATATTAAAAAAGTGGTTGACAGTGGGGTTGAAGTAGCAATTGTAATTGGCGGTGGAAACATTCATAGAGGATTAGATGCAGAGAAAGGTGGAATGGATAGAGTACAAGCAGATTATATGGGTATGCTTGCAACCGTAATAAACAGTATGGCTTTGCAAGATTCTCTTGAGAAAGTAGGAATAAAAACACGTTTGCTATCTGCCATTAAAATGGAACAAATTTGCGAACCATTTATTCGCAGAAGAGCAGTACGCCATTTAGAAAAAGGCAGAGTAGTAATTTTTGGAGCCGGTACTGGTAACCCTTATTTTACTACCGATACAGCTGCATCTTTAAGAGCAATTGAAATTGAAGCAGATGTAGTATTAAAAGGAACACGTGTAGATGGTATTTATACGGCAGATCCTGAAAAAGATAAATCGGCAGTTCGTTTTGATAAAATTACATTTGGAGAAGTTTACGAAAGAGGCTTAAATGTAATGGACATGACCGCTTTTACACTTTGCCAAGAAAACAATTTGCCTATTATTGTATTTGATATGAACAAAGAAGATAACTTCTTAAAAGTTGCTTTGGGTGAAGATATCGGAACATTAGTACACGCATAAATACCTAGGTAATAGATTAAGATTTTATTCTTGAATAGGTTGTAATTATGAATGATAAGAATCTTTACATAATTTCAGGTTGTAATGGCGCTGGCAAAACAACAGCTTCTTTTACTATTTTACCAGAAATAATTTTTTGTAAAGAATTCGTAAATGCAGATGAAATAGCGAAAGGTCTTTCTCCGTTTCAACCAGAAAAGGTCTCATTTGAGTCTGGTAGAATAATGTTAAGGAGAATTAACGAGTTGTTAAAAGAGAACGAAACATTTGCTTTTGAAACAACCCTTTCAACAAAGAGCTATAAAAATAAAATCGTAGAGGCAAGAAAAAATGGATATACAGTTACACTACTTTTTTTTTGGTTGCAGAATGTTGAATTAGCCAAAGAGCGAGTGAGAATAAGAGTTACTGAGGGTGGTCATAATATAGAGAATGATATAATAGAAAGGCGATATATTAAAGGAATTAATAATTTATTTAATATTTATTTGCCAATTGTTGATGGAGCATTAATTTTTGATAATTCTATAGGGAATTATGAGTTATTAGCACAAAGAACTATTAATGAAGAATTAACTATATTTAATGAATTTAAGTTTAATGAATTAAAAAACTATCATGACAACTATTGAACAACAAAAAGAATTGTTTGCAAAAATAGTCATAGGGCTAGAAAAAACATATGTTAAATTAATTGAATTCAAGCGTCTGAAAAAATCAGAACTTGTAGTTATGAAAGACAACAAAATTGTTCTTATAAAACCATAATAATTATAATTAAGAATTAAATTTTCATTAAGCTATATTTATATATTCTAACTATTGAAGAATTTATAAATTTGTGCTAATCAATTTTATCAACAAATTAATTAGTATTAATAATACTTAAAATATTGCAATGAGCGAAATAGTAAAAAAACAATTAGAAGAAGCGAAAGACAGCATGAACAAAGCTGTGGATCACGTAGAATTAGAACTTACAAAAATTCGTGCTGGCAAAGCTAGCCCGCAAATGTTAGATGGTATATATGTTGATTATTACGGAAGCCCTACTCCATTGAGCCAGGTAGCTAACGTAAATACTCCCGATGCTCGTACAATTATAGTACAACCTTGGGAGAAATCATTAATACAAGCCATTGAAAAAGCAATTTCTGATGCGAACTTAGGCATCAACCCACAAAACGATGGTATTGTTATTCGTTTGGTAGTTCCACCATTAACAGAAGAGCGTAGAAAAGATTTAGTGAAGAAAGTAAAAGCAGAAGGTGAAGCGGGTAAAATTGCCATTCGTAACATCAGAAAAGATACAAACGAACGAATTAAAAAATTACAAAAAGAAGGTGTTTCTGAAGACGAAGCAAAAGTTGGTGAAGCAGAAGTTCAGAAATTAACCGATAGCTATATCTTAAAAGTTGATAAACATATCGACTTGAAAGAGAAAGATATTATGACCGTTTAAATTAGTATAGAGTATAGAGTATCGAGTAATGTGAGAGGAACATATACAACTCTACTGTTGATTTCTCGATACTCGATACTTAATACTTAATGCTATGAAAGTAACCCTCGGATTCTCCTCTTGCCCCAATGATACTTTTATTTTCGATGCACTCTTGCATGGTAAAATAGATACAGAAGGTTTAACTTTTGTTCCAGTTATTGAAGACGTTGAAACCCTCAACAAAAAAGCAAATGCAACCGAGCTCGATGTTACGAAACTTAGTTACCACGCATTCGCATACCTCACACATCAATATAAATTATTAAACGCCGGCAGCGCATTAGGCTTTGGTGTTGGTCCTTTACTCATTACTAAGAATTTCCCTTCAATTCAAATTTTACCATTCACCATTCACCATTCAATTGCGATACCTGGCGAGCTAACCACCGCTAACTTCCTATTAAGCTTAGCATTGCCCGAAGCAAAAAACAAAAAAGTAATGTTGTTTTCTGAAATAGAAAATGCCTTGTTAAATGATGAAGTAGATTTCGGATTGATTATACACGAAAACAGATTTACTTACCAAGAGAAAGGCTTGCACAAAGTTATTGATTTGGGTGAGTATTGGGAGCAGAACTATCATTCTGCAATTCCTTTAGGTGGCATAGTGGTAAACAGGAAATTCGATTTAGCAACTCAATATAAAATAGACAGAGTATTACGCAGAAGTGTTGAATATGCGTTTGCAAACCCTAAATCGTCTTATGATTTTGTACGCCAACACTCGCAAGAAATGAGCGAAGAAGTAATGTATAAACACATCGACTTATATGTAAATAAATATTCTGTAAATTTGGGTGAAGAAGGACGCAAAGCAATACATACTTTATTTGATACCGCTGTACGTTTAAACATTACACCAGCGT
>JAGVEE010000392.1 GCA_020058405.1 Sphingobacteriales bacterium | reverse complement strand
CAATTGTTTTTTGGAACACTAGATGCAAGTGGGAATTACACAGCAAGTGCTGGTTCGCCCATTACACTATCTGCTAGCATGGGCACACCTATGTTTGCAGCAGATCCAATTAATAATTTGGTGTATGTTTTTTATGCTGGTACCGGCTCAACGTTAAAATTATATAAGTCCTCGGCTGCATACAATTCATTTAATAACACCACAACTTTTACAGACATTACACCAGCATCTTTATCTGCAAGCTATGATTACAAAGCAATGAATATTGGTCCCGATGGCAGACTATTTATTGCAGGAGCGAATACGACTGGACCTATTACAAAACGCATGGAAATTTCTGATGATGATATTACATGGACAAGTATAAACACCGGAATTGATGGAGTAGGTGGCGAAGTAATTTCATTTAGTGGAAGTACTTCAAACTATCATGTTTACTATACAAAGTCGGCGAGTAATAATAGAGGAGCAGCAGGTTCTTGGATTGTTTTCGGACAAACAGGATTTGAAACACATCCAAACGATGGAGCAGTATACAGTGATCCATTAGATACGAATGTTGTTTATATGACTACTGACCAAGGTATAGGAGCATCAACAAATGAAGGCTATACAATTTTCGAAATTAACGATGGAGTAGAAGCAGTGCAAGTAATGGATTTCGACATGACGAATGATAAAACAACTGCATGGTTAGCGTCTAAAGCGGGCATAAGAAAAGTTTCTAATTACACTACTTCTCCAAATTGGACACCAGCAATTTTTCCAAACGGTGATGGTTCTCCTTATTACTCGGCACAAATGGCGGGAGAAGATACAAACAAAGTTTACGTAGGTAATTTAAGAGTGTACAGATCTTTAAACGGTGGATCAAATTGGACGCAAGTATTTACTCCAGAAAATGCACCATATAATTGGACAGGTGCTGTTGTTTGCGAAGCAATAGAAGTTTGCCAATATGATACCTCAATAGTTTTTGCAGCTTATCAAATTCAAGGAACAGAAAAAGGTGGTTTGTTTTATTCGCACAACGGAGGCAGATCTTGGAATCAAATAAAATTACACGTTAGTTCTGTACCAAATAAAGATGTAGATGTGCATGATGTAATTTTTACTATTGAAGGTGCAGATACGATTGCGTATGTTGGTGTGGATTATGATTTGAGCGCAGCAACAGGGCGCAGTGTTTATAGAGTTGTAAAATCAGGTAGTACATGGACAGCAGCACAAGACATGACTGCCGCTACCACAAGTACTGGTTCTTTAATTGTGGCAAGTATTAGAGATTTGCACATGAATGCAGCTGGTGATACCATATTGGCAGCAGGTACAGATGCCGGTATTAACCATCCGATTGCCTATTACAAACCAATAAACAGTACCAATAAATGGACACCCTTTACAACTAGCGGTTTCCCATTTATTACCGGCAAACAAGCGTATGCTATTACGCTTGGTATAGATACTGTTTATGTTGCTGTTGATAATGAAGTTTACAATTATGAGCTGGGCGCTGCATCTTGGAAATTAGGCTATGTATACCCTAATGGTACGCAAATAAATGTGTTGTATTATGATGAGTTATTAGTAGGAACAGGAACGGGTTTATACGGACATAAAGGCTCTGGAGGCAACTCTAGTGTAAATGCAATTAAAGCAAAAGACATTGTGTTATTTCCTAACCCAAGCAGCGGTAAAATAGAGTTACAATTTAACACAAATGTAAAAGTGCAAACCGTTGAAGTGTATGATTTTGCTGGCAAAAAACTATTTAATCAAAACATAAACAATTCAACAAAACAAATAGATTTAACACATCTAAATAAAGGCATATACTTATTGAAAGTAAAAACCGAAAATTCAATTTATACAGAACGAATAATAATTAACAAATAAATTTAAGCAATAAGCTAAAGCAACTAATGTTACAAAACAAACCAACAATACTATTTACTTTAGTGTAAATTATTATACATGAAAAAGCTATTTGTATTTGCTTGGTTTGTTTTGTTTACAACAGAACTACTAGCACAAAATTTTAATTATAAAATTCAACTGGATGAAGTTCAAATACAAAATCTTGGAGGTCTGCAGTCTTTTGCACATGCAAACAGTGGTAGTAAATATTTAATAATTGGTGGGCGCTTAGATGGTTTACATAGGCGTCAACCCTTTGCATCTTTTGATGTTAGCGGGCACAACAATCAATTAATAGTAGTAGATCCAAGTAACTTACAAGTTTCGAAAAAACCATTACAGGGTTTATCAGCAAGTATTGTAGAGCAATTAAGCAGCACCAACATGCAATATGTACAAGAAGGAGATTATGTATATATTTTTGGAGGTTATGGATATAGCAGTACTGCAGCAGATCATATAACATACCCCTATGTAACAGCAATTAAAATTTCATCAACCATTAATGCAATTCTAAATGGCACTTCAGTTGCACCATACATCCGTCAAATTCAAGATATTGATTTTGCAATAACTGGCGGGCAGTTGCGAAAAATTTACGATACATTTTATTTAGTAGGTGGACAAAAATTTGATGGAAGATATAACCCCATGGGTAATCCAACATTTACACAAACCTATTTAGATGCATATTGGAAATTTAACATAGTAGATGATGGTAACACTTTCCAAATCATCAATAAAAGTAAAACCATTAATGCTCAGTTATTTCACAGAAGAGATTATAATGCACTTGCACAAATATTGCCAAACGGAGAACAAGGCATTACCGCTTTTTCTGGAGTATTTCAGCCACAAGCAGACATTCCGTATTTAAACAGTGTAACCATTGATAGTAATTCGTATGCTTTAAACGCAAATTTTTCTCAATATTACAATCATTACCATTGTGCAAACGTTGCAATGTATGATGCATCAAAAAATGAAATGCACACTTTGTTTTTTGGTGGAATTGCACAATATTTCGACAGTGCTGGAATTTTAGTTCAAGATAACAGCGTGCCCTTTGTAAAAACAATTGCCAGAGTAAGCAGATCTGCAAACAATGAAATGGCAGAGTTTAAAATGCCAACAGATATGCCAGGTTATTTAGGTGCAGGGGCAGAATTTTTACAAACAGAAAATCTTAGTAAATACTCGAATGAAGTAATAAAATTAAATGAGTTTACAAAAGATAGTACTGTGCTTGGGTATATTTATGGAGGAATAAACAGCTCTGCAAAAAATATATTTTGGATTAACGATGGCACTCAAAGTTCTGCGAGTGCAAGTATGTATAAAGTATCTTTAATTAAAACTATAAATACAGGCAACCAAACAATAAACAAACAGAGTAACAATAAAATTCATTTACAATTATATCCAAATCCAGCTAAATCAAAAGTGTATTTATATTTTAACTCAATAGCCGAAAGCCCAGTAAAAATTGAGCTTTACAACGAAGAAGGAAAATTGATTTATGAAAAAAACGAAAGGGCTACTTTAGGAAACAACGAACTAATTATAGAGCATGATGAGTTACAATACATTGGTGTGTATTTTGTTTATATAACGATACAAGGCAACAGAGTAATGCAAAAGTTGTTAATAGAAGAATAAAAACTGTTTATAATTCGCCGATAATTTTTTCTATTTGTTGCGATTTAATTTCGATGTTCATATTGTACATATCTGTTTTTTCATATATAGATTTATAAATTAATTCACAGGTTTCTATACGTAGCTCGCTATATTTTATGAGCTTGTTCACAATATTTTTATTTTCTTTGCTTAGCTCATCGTTCAGAGTATTTTTCATTAGAGCGAGATTTGATTTCCACAAAGGAATCGACTCGTTTTTTAAAATATGCATCAAAGAATCATCAGGTGTATTTTGTGGTAAACTGTAAATTCTAAGTGCAGTGTTTTCTTGCATAGAAAATTGTTGGATAACTTTAGAGAACTCTAGTTCTTTAGTTGATATTTGCGCAAATACCACATAGCTCAACAATACAATGCTGATTGCACCAACCCCAACACTCAATTTTTTATAAATCTCAGAACTATGCTGTTTCAGTCCGGGTAAAAACGCCAATGCTATAATTATTCCAGACACTAAACCACCAATATGCGCCGCATTGTCGATGCCCTCTTTGGTAAAGCCGTATAATAAATTATAACCAACAAAAAATAGAATACTTGATAAAAATGCTTTTCGAATTGATTTTTCAAGAACATTAAAAAGTAGTAATATTAAATATAAACCATAGATTCCAAAAATTGCGCCTGATGCACCTGCACTAATTACATTTTCATTCCAAAATATGCTAGCTGTGCTCGCAAATATCCCGGTGAGTAAATAGGCTAGTAAAAATCGCAAAGAACCGATTTGCTTTTCAACTATATAACCAACGTATATAAGAGCATTTAAATTTAATAGTAAATGAATAAGACCAATGTGTACAAAACAAGCACTTAAAAGGCGCCATAAATCGCCATCCATTGTGTAATACCTAGAGTTTCCTCCCCATAGCAACAGGTCGTTTGAGCTAGGGTTCATAGGGTGTATACCTGCTGCAATCATCAATAACATTACAGCAACATTAACGTAAATTAAAATCGGTGATACAATGTAATTCTTAGACGGTTTTAAGTAATCCCAAAAATCCATTTTGCTTATTTCATAAGCTAAAGTGCCTTCTTGTAAACTATCAATATCTGATTCAACAAAACTCGATTTTAGTTCCTTGTATTCGCTTGCAAGCATTTCTCTATCCAAACTCCCAAGCTCATTGTTTAACTCATCAATAAATTGTTCAATGTATTTTTTGTTTCTACCAAAGTCGTATATGGTTGTGGCTATACTATGCGACTCTATATCGGGTAACTCATCTACGAGTCGCAAAGTTATTTCGGAATGTTTGTTAAACATTTTCTTAGAATTTATCGCAACAAAACCATTTACACTAATATGTTTTACATCCCACTCTAATTTGTTTGCCACTTTTAAACTCAAAACCAATAGCTCTTCATTGGATATATTTGTTAATATTAAATCTCTTGTATAGTTTGTTAATCCCATAAATTTTTTAATTATTATTATTCAATATAAAAAACATTTTGCAAAATCCAATTTCTCTTTATAACTTGTATAATTACCAAAGAGATATGAAAAAACATCAAATATTACTTTTAATTATAATTTCTGTATTTACAGTTAAAAGTTCTTACGCACAACTCTTGTTTATTGATACTACTTTCCAAATTGGTACGGGAGCAAATTCATCAGTAAATAAAATTGATATACAGAGTACCGGTAAACTAATTGTAAGTGGAGAATTTCAAACCTTTAAAGGTGTTAGCCACAAAAGAATTGTAAGGTTATTACAAAGTGGTGCTATTGATCCAAGTTTTTTGAGCGGAGTTGGTTTGGAAGGCCCTGTAAGATCGAGTGCATTACAAGCTGATGATAAATTAATTGTGGGTGGTTTATTTAATTCATATAACGGAACTTCTATAAAAAATTTAGCTCGAATAAACGTTAACGGCAGCTTAGATTCTAGCTTTAATGTTGGCTCGGGTCCGAATAACGAAGTAACAGAAATCTTTATTCAGAAAGATGGAAAAATTATTATCTCTGGTTTTTTTAGCAGATACAACAATATTATCTTTTCAGGCTTTGCTAGGTTAAATACAAACGGAAGTATTGATACAACGTTCAAAATTGGTACAGGTACAAACGTTGGTCCGGAATGTTTTGGTCAACAAAGCAATCAAAAGATTTTAATTGGAGGTTCTTTTCTACGATATAAAGGCTTAAATATAGCTAAGCTTTTTAGGGTTGATTTAAATGGAAATTTAGACACTAATTTCAACGCTGGAATTATTGCAGGTACTGTTACAGAAATGATAGTATTACCTAATGATAAAATAATTATTGCAGGCAGTTTCACTGCAATTAATGGGTCTATGGCAAACAGAATTGCGAGGTTAAACGCAGATGGTTCTCTAGACACCAGTTTTTTTGCAAACATTTCGGCTAGAATTAGAGACATACATTTACAAAAAGATGGAAAATTAATTGTGGCTGGTGATTTTACCAGTGTAAATGGACAAACAGTACAACGTATAGTAAGGTTGAACACTAATGGAACCTTAGATAATACCATATACGCTGGTACCAACGGCTCTATAAATGATATTGCAGAGCAAGCAGATAAAAACATTTTAATAGGAGGGTCATTTACGCAAACGAACCAATCTAAGGAACCATTAGTAAATACTACTAATAGAATTACAAGATTAGAAAATACATATACAGTAGTTGTGCCATGTGTTTCGGCTACAGCTCCTATTTTAGACACTACCGCTTCTGAAGTTTTATGTATGTTAGAGCCCCAAACCATTACTGTTATTGGTGGTTCGCCCAATTCGGGTTCTAGTTGGCTGTGGTTTAAAGATAGTTTAAACGGTACTTTTATAGATAGCGGATTAAGCATAACCGTAGCTGAACAAAAAACCACACAATTTTTTGTAACGGCAGGCTTAACATGTTCGGATACAGTTGCAAAATTTGCTACATATACCTTGAATGTAAGCGATACTATTGACACGGAAGTATTAGTTAACCCAAATGGCTTATTTGCAAGAGATACTTTAAGTACCTACCAATGGCATAGCTGCGATAGTGCATTAATGCCAATGCTTGGCGAAACAGGTCAACTATTTACTCCAAACCAAACGGGAACTTATGCGGTTGTACTAACCAATAAATTCGGATGCTTGGATACAAGTATTTGCATGATGTATACAGTACTTATTCAATCCACTCAAAACTTTAAAAAACTTCAAATCGCGAATCCGGTTGTTTCTACTATATACTTACCAAGAGACATTAATTTTTTGGAGCTTGAACTTATTTCCGCTTGGGGTCAAGTGGTGTATAAAAATACTCATGCATTTGAAACAAGTAGTATTGATGTTCGAAATTTGCCAACAGGCATCTATTTTTTACGAGCAAAAGACAATAAAAACAAGTTGTATTCTGAAAAAATTCTGATTCAGTAGCTCCCTTAAACAGTCAAAAAATAAATACCAAAAAAGCCTCAAAACCTATTAAATCGAAGTTTGTTAATGCTGTTGGATTGAAAAATATTCCGATTTCAACTTTCTGTAATTGGTACAAGTACTAATTGTAAAAGAAATATGCACATAAAGTGGTAAAACACAAGGCTTAAACGATTTGGAAAAGATTAAATTAGAATCAATCTAAATTTTTATATTTCGTCTAGCAATCTTTAAGATTAAATACATTTGCCATTAACAGTAAAAATCTGAAAAAACAAACATATTATGAGTAATAGTAAACTGTTCAATTCGTCTCTAGGTAAAAAATACTTAATGGGACTAACGGGCTTGTTATTAATTTCCTTTTTGTTGGTACATGCGGGAATTAATGCCTTAATTTTTATGAACGATGGCGGTCATCAGTTTGAATTAGCTGCAGAATTTATGGGTACAAACTGGGTTATTAGAACGATGGAAATTGGTTTAATGCTTGGTTTATTAGCACACATTGTAGATGGCTTAATGTTATGGTTTGATAACAAAAAAGCACGACCAGTATATTATGCGTATACGAATGCAGCGGCAAATAGTAAATGGTACTCTCGTTCGATGGGTTTATTAGGAACTTTATTATTGATTTTCTTAATCATCCACCTACGTCACTTTTGGGTAGTTAGCAGATTTACAGATGAAATTACAAGTGGTAGAGAAACACTATTCAATGAAATGAAAGAAGTGTTTGTAAATCCATTAGTGGTTGTAGTATATGTGTTAGGATGTATATCATTATCATACCATTTATTACATGGTTTTTCATCTGCGTTTCAATCAATGGGTTGGACACATAAAAAATATACACCTACAGTAAAATCAATTGGATATGTATATTCTATACTAATTCCTTTGTTGTTTGCAGCAATGCCAATTGCTATGCATTTTGGTTGGATTAAATAATTAAACAGAACATTAAAATCTAAGATATGTCAGTATTAGATGCGAAAATACCAGAAGGAACATTGGAACAAAAATGGACGAAATACCGTTCTACAGTACCATTGGTAAACCCTTCAAATAAAAGAAGTTTAGAAGTAATTGTAGTAGGTTCGGGATTAGCAGGTGCATCTGCAGCGGCATCCTTAGCAGAGCTAGGTTATAAAGTAAAAGTATTTTGTTTTCAAGATTCACCACGTAGAGCACATTCAATTGCAGCGCAAGGTGGAATTAATGCAGCAAAAAACTATCAGAATGATGGCGACTCTGTTTATCGTTTATTTTACGATACGATTAAAGGAGGCGATTATCGTTCACGCGAATCAAACGTATATCGTTTAGCAGAAGTGAGTACAAATATTATCGACCAATGTGTAGCCCAAGGCGTGCCATTTGCTCGCGAATACGGAGGACTACTTTCTAACAGATCTTTCGGTGGAACACAAGTTCAACGTACGTTTTATGCAGCAGGACAAACTGGTCAGCAATTATTATTAGGTGCATATTCATCATTACAACGTCAAGTAGGTATGGGTACAGTTAAAATGTACACACGCCATGAAATGTTAGAAGTTGTAAAAATTGATGGAGTATGTAGAGGAATTATAGCAAGAGATTTAGTAAGCGGTAAACTAGAACGTCATTTCGGACATGCGGTATTATTGTGTACTGGTGGATATGGAAACGTTTTCTTTTTATCAACTAATGCAATGGGCTCTAACGTAACCGCTGCATGGAAAGCACATAAACAAGGAGCATTTTTCGGTAATCCATGTTTCACACAAATTCACCCAACTTGTATTCCTGTTTCTGGCGATCATCAATCTAAATTAACATTGATGTCGGAATCATTACGTAACGACGGAAGAATTTGGGTTCCAAAAAAACAAGGTGACACCAGAAATCCAAATGATATTCCGGAAGAAGAAAGAGATTATTATTTAGAAAGAAGATATCCTGCTTTCGGAAACTTGGTACCTAGAGACGTAGCATCTCGTGCTGCAAAAGAAAGATGTGATGCAGGTTATGGAGTTGGTAATTCTAAAATGGCGGTATATTTAGATTTCGCATTTAACATTAAACGTTACGGAACTGTAGAAGCTAGCAAACGTAATATACACAATGCTTCTGAGGCAGATTTAGTGCGAATGGGTAAAGAAGTAGTAAAAGAAAAGTATGGCAACTTGTTCGATATGTATCAACAAATAACAGGCGAAAATCCATACGAACAACCAATGAGAATTTATCCTGCAGTGCATTATACAATGGGTGGTTTATGGGTTGATTATAATTTGATGACAACTGTTCCAGGATTGTATGCATTAGGTGAAGCGAATTTCTCAGACCACGGTGCAAATCGTTTAGGTGCATCAGCATTAATGCAAGGTTTAGCAGATGGATACTTTGTAATTCCTTACACTATCGGAAGTTATTTGTCTAAAGAAATTGCAACCAAAGCTATTGATACTAACCATGAAGCTTTTGTTGAGGCAGAAAATAAAGTAAAATCTAACATCGACAGATTATTTTCTATAAACGGTACAAAAACTGTTGACAGTTTCCATAAACGTTTAGGAAAAATTATGTGGGATAAATGTGGAATGGCTCGTAGCGAACAAGGCTTAAAAGAAGCGATTTCAGAAATTCAACAAATCAGAAAAGAATTTTGGTCGGATGTAAGAGTACCAGGAACTGCTGATGAATTTAACCCAGAACTAGACAAAGCAGGCAGAGTAGCAGACTTTATTGAACTAGGTGAGTTAATGTGTAAAGATGCATTGGATAGAAATGAATCATGTGGTGGGCACTTCCGCGAAGAGTACCAAACAGAAGAAGGCGAAGCATTACGCGACGACGAAAACTATGCATACGTAGCTGCTTGGGAATTCAAAGGAATGGATCAAGAACCAGTTCTACACAAAGAAGAATTGAAATACGAAAACATTAAAATTGCACAGAGAAGCTATAAGTAGGAAAAGAAAAAAAATTGAAAAAAGAAAGTAGAAAAGAGGGTGGGAAATGAGTGTGGTTATAAGTAAATAGATTTGTTTTTGGGAGATTAACAAATTTTAGAAAGGATAATGTGATGGGGATTAAATCATTTGAAAATTTAGATTGTTGGATTAAAGCAAGCGAACTAAGAAGATTTGTAAGTGACATTTGTAAGACTTTTCCTAAAGAGGAAAAGTATAGAATAGTTGATCAAATGTTACGATGTTCAAGGTCTGTCACAAATAATATTGCAGAAGGTTATGGTAGATACCATTATCAAGAGAATATTCAATTTTGCGGACAAAGCAGAGGTTCATTACATGAACTAAAAGACCATTTTATAATTTGTTTAGATGAAAATTTAATTGATCAAAAAACATTTTTAGAAATTGGTCTTTTAATTTCAGAGTGTCTGGCATTGTTAAATGGTTATATTAATTTTTTAATAAGACAAAAAACAAACTAGCACCAATACTTTTTTCCAATTTCTTTTTTCTAATTATTAAATAACAAATTCAGAAGTAAAACAGAAATAACACTAAATAATATGAGTGGAAATATGAACCTTACACTAAAAGTGTGGAGACAAAAAAATACAAATGCTGAAGGTAAATTAGTTACTTACCAAGTAAAAGATATTTCACCAGACATGTCGTTTTTAGAAATGGTGGATGTTTTGAACGAGCAATTAATTACAAAAGCTGAAGAGCCAATTGCATTCGACCACGATTGTAGAGAAGGAATTTGTGGAATGTGTAGTATGTATATAAATGGCCGTCCACATGGTCCGAAAGATAGAGTAACAACTTGCCAATTACACATGCGTTCGTTTAAAGATGGCGATACAATTGTAGTAGAACCTTGGAGAGCAAAAGCTTTTCCGGTAATCAAAGATTTAACTGTAGATCGTTCTGCATTTGATAGAGTAATTGCAGCTGGTGGATTTATATCTATAAATACAGGTAATGCACGTGATGCGAATTCATTGCCAATTGGTAAAGAAGATGCGGATATGGCGTTTGATGCAGCCGCTTGTATTGGTTGTGGTGCTTGTGTTGCCGCTTGTAAAAATGCTTCGGCAATGTTATTCGTTTCTGCAAAAGTTTCTCAACTCTCTTTATTACCTCAAGGCCAACCAGAACGTTACATTCGTGTAAAAAACATGGTTGCTCAAATGGACGAAGAAGGATTTGGAAACTGTACAAATACGGGTGCTTGCGAAGCAGAATGCCCAAAAGGAATTTCACTTTCTAACATTGCAAGAATGAATAGAGATTTCTTGGTAGCAAATGTAGTTTCTAATTCTTAATCATTAGTCTTTAGTAGTTAGTCATTAGTCTTTAGACGTCTAATGACTAACTACTAAAGACTAATTAATCATTCAAAATTTACTGGTAGGCCAAACTGAACATTTACTTTGCTTCCATCCTTTTCTCCAGGGAACCAATTTGGCATCATCGATATTACTCTCAGCGCTTCTTTATCGCACTCTTCATTTAAACTCTTTACAACTTTAGGTTGTGTAACTTTTCCGGATTTATCAATTACAAAAGAAACGAACACTCTACCATTTATTTTGTCTTTTTTGTATTTCGAAGGATACTTAATATTCTTGCTTAAAAATTTTACGAGTGCCACTTGCCCTCCTGGAAACTCGGGCATCTTATCTACTTTTGTGTAAACAGCATTATCATCAATACCCGATTGAGAATAGGATTGACTAGCTGACAGGGTACAAACAACAATGAAGAATGCAAAAATGTACTTTTTCATAGGTTAAACTTTCAATAAATATATAGATAATGATTTGAAAATCAAGCTAAAATTCATTATATTTAAACATGCGTGTAATATGGTTGATAGGCTTGTTTTTAATACTTCTAACGGAGTTTTCGTTAAAAGCAAATACTTTATCGTACGAAGAAATGAAAAGGGAGTTCGGTATAAATAAAAATTTTTTACCTGAAACAGAACTGCCAGCGATCATCGCTCTCTCCTTTTATCCTGAATTAAAAAATACACACATCAAATTCGAGTTAAAAAAAATTGCGACCACTATGGCGGCAAGGCCAGAGTTAATTAGCATAGTTAAAACTCAGCGTTCATATGTAATCTATGTTAATTCTGATGTTTCTATTACAGGTGCAGTATCATATTCGGAATTAAACCTTAAACAACAGATTGGAATAATTGCACATGAACTTGCACACATTGCGGATTTCGAAAAAAAGAGCAATATATCTGTGTTGAGTTGTGGTGTGCTGTACAAATGTTTAAATACGTATCACAAAAAAATGGAAAGAGCAACCGATGAACTCGTTATAAACAAAGGCCTCGGCAACGAACTGTATGCATTTACGTATTATGTACTCAACCAATCTTCTGCATCCGAAAGTTATATCAACTTTAAAAAGAAAAATTATTTACTCCCAGAAGAAATAAAACAAAAAATGAAATAGTATTTTTGTTTGTGGAAGAAATAAACTACATCAAACTTTCAGAACTATCACGTAAAAT
>JAGVEE010000203.1 GCA_020058405.1 Sphingobacteriales bacterium | reverse complement strand
GTAAAAGATATTTTAAACAAACCTGCAATGCAATTATCAGTAGGTCAACAGCAACGTTTATGTATTGCAAGAGCCTTGGCTGTAGAGCCCTCTATTGTGTTGATGGATGAACCGGCATCAGCTTTAGATCCTATATCAACAGCAAAAATTGAAGAGCTTATTTATGAATTAAAAAAGAAGTACACCCTTTTAGTAGTAACACATAACATGCAACAAGCAGCAAGAATAAGTGACAATACTGCTTTTATTTATTTAGGTGAACTTATTGAATACGGAGATACAAAGAAAATATTTACAGCACCAGACTCCGAACAAACAGAAAATTATATTACAGGAAGGTTCGGTTGATCATAAAAAATTGAAATATGAATCATTTACATAGTGAGATAAAAAAATTAAAACAAGAATTAATTGAAATGGCAGATTTAATTCGCAATCAATTAGAAAAAAGTTTTAAATCATTAATAAAGCATGATAAGAATTTAGCAAGAGAAGTATTGTTTAATGAAAAAAGAGTAAATGCTTTTGAGTTAAAAATTGATAAAGACTGTGAGAATATATTTGCGTTGTACACTCCGGTTGCAAATGATTTGCGCTTTGTATTCGCAACATTAAAAAGCAATTCGAATTTAGAACGCATGGGCGATAATGCAGAGGGAATTGCACAATTTGTGGTTGAGCTAGAAAATGAATTTGAAAAAGAACTTATTGAAGAATTACAAATTAAAGAGATGGGAAATATCTGTTTAGACATGATGGGTAGTATTATTAGTGCTTACCAAAATGATGATACAGATAGTGCTCGACAACTATTTGAGAAAGATAAAGAGTTAAACGAATTAAATAAATTAGCGAGTGAAATAATTGCAAAACATATTATTTCTACTCCTCAAAACATTCATAATTTATTGCGCTTACTAATACTTATTCGAAAAATAGAACGTACTGGCGACTTAGTAAAAAGCATGGCAGAAGAAATTATTTTTTATGTAGAGGCAAAGGTTATACGACATGGAAAGAACACATTGAACGATCTTAGTTAAGTCGTTTCACTAATAACTCTTCTACTTTTTTAAAGAACTGTAACGGTTTCAAATTTCGCCAATTCAAGTCATCTAGCTCGCCGCCAAAAGAAATGTAATAATCAATATTACTTCTTTTAAACTCGTCGATTACATGCTCTCTGAAATTAATGCCTGCTATCCATCCATCTTCAATATCCTGAAACCACTCTTCGTAATAACAATCGTCTGAGCTATGAAAATTTAACACATTCTCTCCTATTAAAATAAATTTTGTAATGCCTTCTAAAGTCATTACTTCAATTATTTCTCTTTTGAGATACATGATATCATTGGTAATACAATCATTCCATTCGCCAATAAATTCGATGATAGCATAACTTCTGTCGTAATCAACATAAATTATTTTTAAATACATGGTTGGCGAACCAAAGAAATCCCATTGTGGGTGTATATAAAAATTATAAATGGTATCAGAAAATTCAAATTCAGAATACTCTTTTCCGTAAAACGGAGAGCGCTCATCTTCTGAAGAAACGTAATCATCACGCCATTTATAAAAAGGTTCAATCTCGTGCATAGTTTTCAATTGCAGCTCTCACACTGCCATATTTTGTTAATAAATTTGAAGCTATTTCCTCTTCCACTTTTAATTCATCCATGATCATTTTAACACCACGATCTATTAATTTGTTGTTAGATAATTGCATATCTACCATTTTATTTCCTTTTACTCTACCCAACTTTATCATGGTAGAAGTACTGATCATGTTTAATACTAATTTTTGTGCAGTGCCAGATTTCATTCTTGTACTACCAGTTACAAACTCAGGCCCCACTATTACTTCTACTGGGTAATCAGCTGCCGCTGCAATTAAACTTCCGGCATTACATACAATTGCACCTGTAAGCAATCCGTGTTCTTTTGCCTGGGTTAAGCCACCAATTACATAAGGTGTAGAACCAGATGCTGCTATGCCAATAACAGTGTCAAGCGAAGTAGGATTATATTCCAACAAATCAATCCATGCTTGCGAAGTATCATCTTCTGCGAATTCTACTGCTTTTCTAATGGCAAGATCGCCACCTGCAATTAACCCAATAACTAAGCCGTGTGGTACACCAAAGGTTGGTGGGCACTCTGAAGCATCAACAATACCAAGTCTGCCACTTGTGCCTGCACCAATGTAAAATAACCGTCCGCCTTGTTGCATTCTCTCTACTAGTTTGTCGACAAGTTTTTCTATCAATGGAATTACTTTTTCTACAGCGAGTGGAACTGATTTGTCTTCTGTGTTAATATTTGTTAAAAGCTCAAGCGTACTCATCTTTTCTAAATTTGAGTAATTCGAACTTTTTTCTGTTGTTTTTTCCATTATGAATGATATTGAATTAATCCGTTAATTGGAATTTGTTCTACATTTCCCAACTCATATCCGTATTGCAAAATTACGTCTTTCCATTCATCTCTAAAATAAAAAGCGATAGAACCTGTACAATGAATTTTATTGCTAATGTTTTTGTTATACGGAACGATTTGTTTCTCCATAAAATCAGAAAAACATTTTTTTAATAATTGTTGAACGTACGTGTGAGATTTATGTTTGCCTAACCAAATAGTAAAAGAAGCCAAGAAAGCATTTGCTGCAGGTTCCTTGTAAATTTTTGTTAAATAATAATCTAATTGAAGTGGGAACTCTGCAAAAAAATCTTTTTTCAACTCTTCTGGAGTAATATTATACCAAATGTCTGATAGTACTTGTTTGCCTATATATGCACCAGAACCTTCGTCGCCAAATACATAGCCCAGCGAGGGTGTATTTGCAATAATTTGCTCGCCATTGTACAAACACGAATTTGAACCAGTGCCTAAAATAACAGCAATACCAGTTTCATGTTGGCATAAAGATCTGGCTACTGCGAGTAAATCATGTTGCACATCGATGTTAGCATTAGGGTTGATGTGTACTAAAACATCGTAAATAATTTTTTTATTGATGGAAGTAGAACAACCTGCTCCATAATAAAAAATAGCATCAGGTTTATGTAACAAATTGGGTATAAGATCCAACTGAATGATTCTCATAATAGATTCTGGAGAGCTTACATATGGGTTAATACCAAGAGTTTGAATCTCTTGCACGCATACTCCATTCTCAATTAAACACCAAAGTGTTTTGGTACTGCCACTGTCTACGATTAATTGCATTTTGGAATGAAATTAAATTAATATCTTCGTTATTACAAAAGGCAAACGATTCGCCTCATTAATTGTATTTATTGCATGCAAAATAAGAAAACTTCTCCGATAGCATTATCCATACAGTTTACGGTTATATTAATTTTAGGGATGTACATGGGTTACCGATTTAAGGAAGAAATTGGCAGCATCGGATTAAAATCGCGTACGACTAGTACAGAACAAATTTTGCGATTGATAGAGAAAAGATATGTTGATAGTGTTGATATTAAAACACTTGAGCAAGAAACCATAGAGGACTTATTATCTAAACTCGACCCTCATTCTGTATACATTACAGCAGAAGATTACTCAAGATCAAATGAAATATTAGAGGGGAATTTTGAAGGAATTGGCGTTGAATTTTATTTATTGAACGATACCATTTATGTGGTATCTGCCATTGCCGGAGGACCGTCGGAGCAATTAGGCATACGCTCTGGTGACAAAATTATTAAAGTAGATGGTAAAAATGTGGCGGGTAAAAAAATCACCAATGCAGATGTGGGTAGCTATTTACGAGGCGAAAAGGGTTCGAAAGTGAAGGTGAGTATAAAACGCAACAACAGTAAACAGTTAATTGATTACGTAATTACAAGAGGAACCATCCCATTGAACAGTGTGGACGTATCGTATATGGCGAGCGAGGAAATTGGGTACATAAAGGTTAGTTCATTTGGCAGTACAACCTACGATGAATTTTTTGAAGCCTTGAAAAACTTAAAAAAAGAAGGCTTAAAAAGTTTGATTTTAGACTTGAGAGGAAACACTGGAGGATATTTGAATACGGCAATTATGATTGCAGATGAGTTATTGGAAGACAATAAGTTAATTGTGTACACAGAAGGCAAGGCCTCACCAAAGAAAGAGGAATATGCAACTTCTGCAGGCAATTTTGAGCAAGGTAAATTGATTGTATTGGTGGATGAAGGATCGGCATCGGCGAGTGAAATTGTGGCGGGTGCGGTACAAGACTGGGACAGGGGGATTATAGTGGGTAGAAGAAGTTTCGGGAAAGGATTGGTACAAGAACAGGCTACTTTGGCCGATGGGGCGCGTTTAAGGCTCACCATAGCACGATATTACACTCCGACCGGAAGATGTATACAAAAACCATATGACATGGATAAAGAGGAGTATTTGAGCGATGTGCAAAACAGGTATGTGCATGGTGAACTTGGAAATGCCGACAGCGTGCTTACAAAAGGTGATAAAGCATACAAAACGCCTGCAGGCAAGATTGTATATGGAGGTGGAGGGATTTACCCTGATGTTTACATACCGATTGATACGAGCGACTATTCATTGTTTTATTCGAGAATTGTTTCTGAAGGGGTTTTATCAGAATATATTTATACCTGGACAGATAAGCACAAAGATAAGTTGAAAGCCATAAAAAGCTTAGATCGATTTATCTCTGATTTTAAAGTCGAAAAAGCGATGTTCGAAGAATTAATAGCTATAGCGGGCAAAAAAGGTATTAATTCAACTTTGGTTGATTTGAAAAAATCCACATCATCAATTAAAATACATATCAAAGCATTAATTGCGCGACAATATTTTGGTAATGTGGGATATTATAGAGTTCAGCAAGAGCTGGATAGAGGCTTGTTAAAGTCGATCGACTTGTTAAAAGCAAATTAAGCAGAAATTTTAGGACAAAAAAAAAGCCTCACAATTAGGAGGCTTTAATTTCTTTTGAGTAAAGATTACTGAGCAACTTCTGCAGCTGTAGTATCTACAGTAGCTGAAGAATCAGCAGCCATAGAAGCAGCGTTTGAAATTGAATCAGCTTGAGCAGCAGC
>JAGVEE010000389.1 GCA_020058405.1 Sphingobacteriales bacterium | reverse complement strand
TGCATATATTAAGGATGATAAATACAGCTTTATTGGGTTTCTGAACTGAAAACCACGTTTTTTAGCTAGAAGATTTTTGCATTTAATTCCCTCCGCGCCTCTGCCGTCTCTGCGCCTCTGCGTATTCTAGAAGCTTTGCATCTCACTCAATTTCCTATAAGTACCATTAAGTGCCAAGAGCTCCGCGTGTTTTCCTTGCTCTATTATTTTACCTCCATGCATTACCACAATTTGGTCGGCATATTGTATGGTTGATAGTCGGTGTGCAATTACCACTGATGTGCGGTTCTTCATTAAATTCTGAATGGCTTCTTGTACCAAACGTTCGCTCTCCGTATCGAGTGCCGAAGTAGCTTCGTCTAGAATTAAAATTGGTGGATTCTTTAGTACTGCTCTTGCAATAGATAAACGCTGACGTTGACCGCCGGAAAGTTTAGTTCCTCTATCGCCAATATTGGTGTAGTAGCCTTCTTCTAATTTCACAATAAACTCATGCGCATTGGCAATTTTAGCGGCTTCTATTACTTGCTCTTCGGTGGCTTCCTCGTTACCGAATGAAATGTTTTTGAATACCGTATCGTTGAACAAAATAGATTCTTGTGTTACAATGCCCATTAAATGATTAAGGTCCGATAGTTTAATTTTACGAATGTCGATCCCATCAATGGTAATTGCACCCTCGGTAACATCGTAAAAACGTGGCAACAAATCGGCCATGGTAGATTTACCTGCTCCCGATGCTCCCACCAATGCAATCATCTTCCCTTTTTCAATATCTAAATTGATGGTGTCTAACACTTTTTTCTCTGCGTATTGGAAGGATACATTCTCGTAAGAAATTTTCCCTTTAAACTCTTTAATGCTAATTGCATTTGGGTCTTCTTCTATTTTAACAGGCGTATCGAGTATAGTAAAAATGCGCTCGCCAGAAGCTATACCCCTTTGTATATTGGTTAAGGCAGATGAAATGTTTTTTGCCGGAACTAAAATTTGTGAGTATAAAATTATATAAGTGATAAATTCTGATGCATTTAAATCCGATTCATTTTGCAATACCATTTGTCCGCCGTACAAAATTACAATTACTACCACCGCTACTCCTAAGAACTCAGAGATAGGCGATGCCAATTCTCTTTTGTTCCACATCGATTTTAATACCGAACGATACCTAGAGTTTTGCTCATCGAACTTTTTGTTCACATATTTCTGAGCATTAAAAGCTTTAATGATGCGGATACCCGAAATGGTTTCTTCAATAATGCTTAAGATGTTGCCTAACAATGTTTGCCCAAGCTTGGCATCTTTTCTTAAGCGCCTAGAAATAGTGGTTATTATTAATCCTGAAATAGGTAATACAATTAAAGTAAATAAGGTTAATTGTACCGACATCATAAATAATAATATGATGTAGCCAATTAACATTAAAGGCTCGCGGAAAATTACTTGTACCGAACTTACCACCGAGCTTTCTATTTCGTTTACGTCGTTAGATAAACTCGACATGATGTCGCCTTTGCGTTGATCGTGGAAATAACCAACATGCAACTCTGTAATTTTTTTGTACAAACTCTCTCGTATGTTTTTTACTACATAGGTACGCATATTGGTCATTACTCGTTGCGACCAGTACTTGAAAACATTAGAGAAGAAAACAGATACGATGATGATGCCGCACACAAACTGTAGTGCACCACTTTGTCCGTATCGTTCAAAAATTTGGAAGAAATAATAATCGAATAATTGCTTTGCGTATGCCAAGCTTAAGTTAAATGTAGGTTCTAAAACAACTTTTGCAGGCTCTACTTTTTCAAAAATTACATTTAGTAATGGGATTAATAGCGAGAAGTTTGCTAAGCCAAAAACCACTGCTAAAATGGCTAAAACAGCGTATTTAGGCACAAAACGGTTTAATGGGCGGGCAAAAGCAAGTATTTTAAAGTAAATTTTCATTCTTCATGCAAAATAATACAAATATTTCAATACCTAGAAGATAATTAGAATAGTATCTTTGTTTTTAGGATATGATAAGTATAATAACGGCGGTTCACAACCAATTAGCCATCAACAAAATATTTTTAGATTACCTCAAAAAATACACTCATTACCCATACGAATTAATAATTATTGATAATAATTCGACAGATGGAACGAGGGAATTTTTTAAAGAGAACGGCGCCATTGTAATAGAAAACGATGCGAATTACTCTTATCCGTATACCCAAAACCAAGGCATAAAAATTGCAAAATACGATGTGTTTGCTTTTTTAAACAACGATATTACGGTTGCACCTAATTGGGATTTGTACATGTTGGAAGCCATGAAAGCAAATGCATTAGATGTAGCAACTGTTTGCGGAATTGAACGATTAGAAAGTGCTGAGCAAACCAAAGCTTATGGCAGAAGATGGAAGAGAATTAAAAATGTAATCTCCTATTTCAATAGATCGGAAAGCAGTTTTAGATTGATGCATAAATTGATGTATGGAAATTGGGAAAGATTTTCGGCAGCAAGGCATAAACAGTTTGGAAATAAATGCATAGAAGGTTTTGTAGGTAACAGTGTGTTATTTACTCGCAGAGCATTGGATTTATTGGGTTTGTATGATGAACGTATACAGGCCGCCGATTTTGATTTGTATGTTCGAGCAAAAAAAAGAAATTTAGAACATGGTGATATTAAACCCTGCCACATTGCATTGGGTGTATACAACCATCATTATATAAGAATAACCTTAAAGTCTAAACCACCAGTGTTTATTGATGCTTCGAGCATGATACGCTTAGAAGATAAATGGACTAAAGAGGAATTAGATTTGTATTTAAAAGATAACGTGAGTACTTGATAATTAAGAAATGGAATCAAAAAGACAACAAAAATTTTCGCGTGTAATTCAGAAAGAATTAAGTGAAATATTTCAAAGAGAAGGATTATCTTTTCATGGCAATACCATTGTAACCATTACCATGGTTCGTATTTCGCCCGACCTAAGTGTGGCTCGTATATATTTGAGTTTATTTAACTCTGCAAACAAAGAACAATTGTTAACAGAGATAAAAGCACAAACAAAAGAGATCCGTTATAAATTAGGCGAGCGCATTAGAAACCAAGCGCGCATAGTTCCGCATTTAGAATTTTTCTTAGACGATTCTATGGAATATGTTTCGCGCATGGATCAGTTGTTTAATCAAATAAATAAAAAGAAAGAAGACGAAGAATAATGAAAAGTATCATTCGCGAGCCGGCTAATTTTTTTACACACATTATACCTGCCATTTTAGGTATACCAGCCGGAATATTTTTATTCATAAAAGCAGATACTTTCTGGGGCGAGTTTTCTTCGGTATTGTATTCGGTGTGTTTTGTATTGTTGTTTGCAGCAAGTGGATTATATCATGGAATCCCTAAAACCGAGGCAGGCATTAAGTTCTGGAGAAAGATAGACCATGCAAGTATATATTTGATGATTGCTGGAACCTATACACCAACTCTTATTGCACTGTATAGTGGTTGGATGTTTTGGACCTTGCTTATTTTGCAATGGAGCATTGTAGTTTTTGG
>JAGVEE010000290.1 GCA_020058405.1 Sphingobacteriales bacterium | reverse complement strand
GTTTCTTCACTTGCTTTTTTGTGCATGGCATACGCTACTACCATACCTTCTATTGGTCGGTATTTTTTCATGCCACCAAATAGTAAAGGTGTAAATACTTTCATAAATACTTGTGCTACTCGCTCACCTAACCTAAACTCTTTACGTAAACCGGTTAATAATGAGGGTTGAAAAACATGCAACGTTCTAAAACCAACAGACTTTAAACTTTCTTGTAGTTCACCTTTTACTTTGTTATAGAAAATAGATGAATTCGCATCGGCTCCCATCGCAGAAATTAATAAATATTGTTTTGCTCCTTGCTGCTTTGTAATGCTGGCTAAGTTCAGTGGATAATCGTAATCAACCTTTCTGAAATTTTCTTTGCTGCCTGCAACAGCAATGGTGGTGCCTAAGCAACAATACACATCATCGGCAATTAAGGTTGCACTCTGTTGCGCAAGCTGATCAAAGTCGCACACAATGTTTTCAATTTTTGGATCTTTTATCGGAAATGGTTTTCTGCTTAGTACAATTATTTTCGAATAGTTTTTATCCATTAATAAATAACTTAAACAAAACTTACCTACTAGTCCGCTTGCTCCTGCAATGATTGCTGTTTTTGACATTAGAATTTTCTTTTCTTTAAGTAATAATTTTCCTTCTCACGCATCTTCTCTTTTTCGGCTTTCTTCTTATCCTTATACCCCAATAAATGCAATGCTCCGTGTACCATTACTCGGTGCAACTCCTCTGCAAATTCTACCTCAAACTTGGTGGCATTTTCTTGCACTCGCTCTACACTTATAAAAATATCGCCCACAATTAAGCCTTCAGTTTCAGAGTTATCAAATGTTATGATGTCTGTTAGTGTATCGTGATTTAAATACGAAACATTCATTTCGAGTAAATATTCATCACTACAAAAAATATAATTTAATTCGCCAAGTTTTTTTTTCTCCAACTCAACGGTACTTTTTAGCCAATTTTTAATAGCTAATTTCTTTTTAATTTTTATGTTGATGTCTTCTTCGAAGAGATGTATGGCCATTAGGGAATTTGTTTGAAATATTGATTTACTTTTTCTTTGTAGTATGGGCTTAAATTTGCAGGAACAGTTTTTATCAATTCAAGCTCTTTCATCTTTGCTTTTTTATATTCTTCAAAACGCACATTTGGTTTGTCAAATACTTGCTCCGCTTGTTTAGATTCTCTGGTATTATCTAACTCACGTTCTCTCACCGCTTTTTCTGCTTCTAACAAACGCGTCATTATTTCTTTTTGCCTATTAATGGTTTCTTGAGTGATGTTTCTATTGTACAAATCACTTTCTGTTTTTTCCATTTCTTTTTTCAACTGGTTCAGTTGATTTGAATTGCCTCCACTGCCGTTCTTGTTCATCTCTTTCTCTAGCTGATTCATTGCATTTCTTATGGCTTGCTGTTGTGCAGCCATTTTTGCCAATTGCTCACTTTGCGAACCCTTTTGTTGTCCCTTGCCTTGTTGCCCTCCAGGTTTCTGCCCGTTTTTCATTTGCTCAATTTGCTTGTTCAACTGATCTTGCATTTTAGATAATGACTGACCCGATTTGCCCTTGCCTGGTTTCTTTCCTTTTTTCTTTCCGGGTTTATCACTCTCCCCCTCTTTACTATCTTTCTCGGCTTGTAATTGGTCTAATATTTCGGTAAGCAATAATGCCAAGTTGTTCATAGAGGTCATGGCATATTGTTGCCTTACACTTGCATCTCCTGTTCGTCTTTCTGCAAGTAATAAAATGGAGCGTTCTATCTGTTCATTTATTTTACCCGTTTCTCTGTTGATGATGGATTTAATTTGAACTACTTTTTTACTAAGCTCAAATAAGCTATCCTCCACCAAGCGCATATCGTCTTTAATGTTTTTTTGAATTTGAGTTAAGGCAACATATTGCGGGTCGTTAATAGAAGTGCGTTTTAGTTTTTCCATTGTTGCCTCTTGTTTAAAAGATGCAGAAATTAAGTTTTCTAAAATTTGTCGCAGCGCACGAATGTTAAGGTCGAGCTCCTCCTCTTCTCCATCCATTTGATTTTTCTTCATTTTAGCAGCGAGTTTTTTCAACTTCTCTGCTGCATCTTTTTGCGCATCGGATGCTTTTTGTTTGTTGTTTTTAGTTAACTCCTCTTCACTTTTCTCCATTTGCTTTTCTATATCCTTCATTTCTTCTTCTTCCGAATCGAAATTTTCTGGATCTTCCATTTCTTTATTTAATTGATCTAATTCTTTTAACTCCTCTTTAACTTGTGCTGCTTCCTTTTTAAGGTCCTCTTGTTTTTTTAAGAGCTCCTCTTTATTTGCATTTTTGTTTTTAGATTCTTCTGATAATTTTTCTTGCTCTTTTGAAAGCTCGTTTAACTTATCAATTTTTTCATTTAGCTTTTGCTCAAATTCTAATTGCTTAAACAACTCAAGCATTCTGTCCATTTCTTTTTCGAGTGCTTTGTTTTCTAATTGCATATCTTTCAATTGCTCTTGCGAGAGCTCTTTCTGATTTTGCTCCATTAGTTTTTCAAGCTCTTTTATCATTTCTTTTGTTTTCTCATCCAATACATTTTCAAACATTTCTTCTAAGAGCTTTTTCTTTTCCATTATACTCTCATCAAATTGTTTAAAATCTTTTTCAAGCTGATTGTTCTTCTTCAACTCTTCTTGTATCGATGTAATTTCTTGTTCGAGTGATTGTTGCTTTTGAATTAATTCTTGTATTTGTTTTTTCTCTTCGTATCGTAAGGTTTTTTGATTTATTAGTTTTTCGTTTAATTTTTTAGCTTCTTTTTGAATTTGCTCCGATTTTTTCAAACTCTCTTTCAACTTATCTTTTAAGTCTTCGTTGTTTTTATCGATAGATTTATCAAGCTGTTTTTCAGTAGGTGCAGCGTAGCTCATAATATTGCTTCTGCTTTTTTTCGCCCCATTTACTCCGTCGTTATCATATACTTCAAAATAATACTCAATTTCTTGGCCCAATTGTATTTCGTCAATTTTCCATAAGTAAAAGAAACGCTGTGAGTTGTTGTTTAACTCTATGGGTACTTGTACTATCTTGCGTTCATTTGTGTTTTTGTTGAAGCTTACAAACATCAATTTACTAAAACCATAATCGTCGCTTATTTGCCCGTTGAAATAAAAAGTTTTATTGCTTAAACTGTCGTTCGTTTTTTCGAGTTGTATGCTAGGGAATTGATCGGGTATAACATCTAGCTGATAAGCGAGCGTATCTACCTTTAAGTTTTCTGGATGTTTAGGTGATAAATAATAGTGAATAGATTTTAGTGCTCTGTACTCAAACTGAAAAAAATTATTTTCAGATGGAATGGTTTTACTTTTACCATCAATTAAAAACAATAAATTATTTGCGTATACCGATTTAATTTTCCAAACCAATTTAGTACCAATTGGTACGCTTAAGTCACCAATATTTTGTACACTTTCATTAGCTCTTTTTAAATATGCAGGATATATTAAATCAACAGTATAACTTAAGATACTTGGTTTTTTTAGTACATTTAATTTGTATGTTTCTGAATTAAATTCACCACCGCTAAAATATAGTTCATCAGAGTTTTGAATGTTCAACAAATTGTATTCGAAATTTGAAATGTCTTTTTTATCAAGCTTATACGTATTCTCACCGTAATGTATGTAAACATCTTGTGGCAATAAGTCGCCTTGTAATTGCAGCTCCAGTAACACCCCATCACCTTGGTTTACGGATAAGTTTTTATTTTTCAATATAAATTGAAAGGGTGCTGGTTTCTGATAAGAAGTTTGAAAATCTAAAATTCGTTTAGTTCCTTGTTTAATAAAACCTGGTGAAGCAAACAGCAATACTACAAATACCGAAACAGGTACGAGAGCATATTTTATGTATTTTTTGTTTTTATTAAAATCTATGGCTTTAACAAAAGGTATTGGTTTTAATTCTACAATACGCTGGTCGATACTTGCAAATATTAAGGCACTTTTTTCCGGCTCTTGCACAGCAAGTTGCTGTAATTCTAAGGTATTTATTACTTTATCATTTATATCCGGAAAATGTTTGCCGATAATTTCTGCTGCTTTTTTATACGTAATGATGTTGCCTAATTTATACATCGCTAATAATGGGATGAAAAAATAGAACACAAAAAGATAAAGCAGAAAAGTTAGATTAATAAAAAGAAGAGCTGTTTTCCAGCCAGCACTTAAGTAAAAAAAGTACTCCAGTGTATTTAAGCTCAAATAAGTTATAAACAAAGCGGCAACAAAATAGATAGCACCCCTAATCATTTTGTTTAAATAAAACTTCCTGATGAAGGTATCTAGTTTTTCTATTAATAATTGGTAAGCGCTTAACATAATTACATTGAACGTTAAAATTAATGAATTAATACGAATAGAGCACTTTTTTGATGTTAAAATTGTTTTTACAAAGGCTTAAACCCTTTTAGCTTAATGTTGTTATTATTGCTGTAAATAGCGTACTTTGTAAAACAGAAATGTAATATAAATTACACAAAGCGTAGCAAATCAACGGTGTTTTTGCAATTCAATTTTTGAACCATGAAAATAGAACAAATTTATACAGGATGTTTAGCACAAGGTGCATACTACATTGTAAGTGGTAACGAGGCGGTTATTATAGATCCATTAAGAGAAATAAATCCATATTTACAGAGAGCTGAGAAAGACGGTGTAAAAATAAAATATGTGTTAGAAACGCATTTTCATGCCGACTTTGTGAGCGGTCATGTTGATTTAGCAAAGGCATCTGGTGCTACCATTGTGTACGGACCTTTGGCAAACCCAAGTTTTGAGGCACATATTGCAAAGGATGCTGAAGTGTTAAAAGTTGGAAACATCAGCATAAAAGTTTTACATACTCCTGGGCATACCATGGAGAGTACTTGTTATTTATTGTTAGATGAAGAAGGGAAAGAACATTCGATTTTTACCGGAGATACATTATTTATTGGAGATGTGGGCCGCCCAGATTTAGCACAAAAAGCAGCTCACATGACGCAAGAGCAATTGGCAGCCACTCTTTATCATTCACTCCGAACTAAAATAATGACCTTGCCAGACTCGGTAACGGTTTACCCAGCACACGGGGCTGGTTCTGCTTGTGGTAAAAACATGAGTAAAGAAACCGTTTCAACCATTGGTGAGCAAAAGCAATTGAATTATGCCTTGCGCGCTAACATGAGCGAGGAAGAATTTGTGAAAGAAGTAACAGATGGTTTATTACCACCACCAGCATATTTCCCATTAAACGTTGCGATGAATAAAAACGGATACGATAATATTGATACCGTTATGGAAAGAGGTTTAAGGGGGTTATCTGTAAACGATTTTGAAGTTGCGGCAAACGAAACAGATGCATTAGTATTAGACACCAGAAACGCAGATCTTTTTAGATTCGGTTTTGTACCTAACTCCATAAACATTGGCCTCGATGGGCAATTTGCACCTTGGGTAGGCGCATTAATTCCGGATGTAAAGCAACATATTTTGTTAGTTGCAGAAAAAGGAAAAGAAGAAGAAACGGTGATGAGATTAGCCAGAGTTGGATATGATTTTGTGATAGGTTTTTTGGATGGAAGTTTTGATGCTTGGAAAGCAAGCGGCAAAGAAGTGGATACGATTGATAGAATTACTGCTGAAGAATTTGCTGCAAAAGTGGATATCCAAAAAGATCAAATTATAGATGTTCGAAAAACATCAGAGTACGAAGCAGAGCATGTAGAAAATGCAAACAACATTCCGCTTGATTTTATAAATGATAACATAGCAAGCTTCCCGAAAGACGAACATTTCTTTTTACACTGTGCTGGTGGTTACAGAAGTATGATTGCTTCTTCTATATTAAAATCTAGAGGTTGGGACAATTTTACAGAAATCGCAGGAGGCTTTAATGCCATCGCCAATACAGAGGTTCCGAAAACGAGTTTTACTTGCCAATCCAAAGGATAGCGCTGAGCTGGGAGCTAGGTGTAAGTAGTTGCTTCTTACTCCCAGCTCCTAGCTATTTCGTACTATACCTATTCCACAGTAACAAAAACCTACTTACCTTTTCTTCCGAATAACCTTTGCCTTCTTCTAAATATCCGGAGTCTTGTATGTGTAACAATTCACCTTGTGGG
>JAGVEE010000274.1 GCA_020058405.1 Sphingobacteriales bacterium | reverse complement strand
TCTGACACACGAGTAAAGAATAATATTATTGCTGGTAAGTTTGGTATGGATCCATCTGCTTGGGGTATTTATGCTAAGGAATTGGGTGATAGAGCTGGTTTATTTACCAATGAAATTTCCGGAAATAAAATTTACGATATTACTTTCCAAGGGATACATTTATTTAATTGCTTAGGCGATAAAGCACCGGGTGCTAAGAAATCTACATTTGTATTAAGCAATAATATGATTGGTGGAGGTTTTACCGTATTACAAACTACTACTTCAGGTATATTTTTAAATACTTGTAAAAGCATTTCAGTATATCACAACACTATATTGATGGATGCTCCAAGAATTGCAGCAACCTCAGTATCTAAAACCGTTGCCAGATGTTTCATTGTAAATTCAACCAACGAAGATATAGAATCTGTTAATAACGTTTTCTATTCTACAAATGGTGCTATACCGATGGAGTATCACACTAAATTACGCCAAGGAAATGTAAAAACCGGTTTAATAGTTTCCGAAAATAATTTATATTTTACTACTTATGCAAATAAGAATACTCCTTTAATTTTAATTTTAAGATATGGTAATACTCAAGGAAGTCAGAATTCAAGTGTGGAAACACCAGCATTAGGATATACTTTTTCTCAATTATCACAAACTCCTTTGGTTGCCTTAAATAATTACAAAAAAGCAACTGGTAATACCTCTAGAGACCGCAAGTCGATTGCTCTGCCTTTATTATTTGAAGAGTTACCGTATAACTTACATACCTATGATTTAACAGTAGAGAGTAAAGCAGCAGGAGGATTAGACATTACAGATGACTTTGACAAGGAAGCACGTAAATCTAAAACACCAGATATCGGTTGTGATGAGTTTACGGTTCCGAATATCGATTTGGAAGTTAGAAAAGTAGTGAACCCATTATTATCGGCATTAAAACCAAATAAGATTGTGGTTGAATTAAGAAACAGAGGACGTTATTCTTTAGACAATCAAAAAGTTGCATTAAAATATACTGTTTCAGATTTAGAGAATGGTTTTTCTTCAACGAGTACAGATACTGTTACTTTAAAATTACCAAAAGCAGGCGACTCACAGACATACACGTTTAAGAAAAGAGTGAGTGTGCCACGCAGAGGAAATTACGACGTATGTATTGAAAAAATATCGGGATGGTTACCATTAGATACAGTTTATTACAATGACAAAGCATGTGTAAATTTATGTACTGGTGTGGAAGGAAACTTCTATGTAGGTTTTGATAAAAACAATCCTTTACCAAATACAGATACATTAAGATATTACAACAGCATTCAACAAGGATTAAATGATATTACTTGTGGTATTGCAGACATAACTTGGATTTATGTAAATCCGGCTAGTAGCCCTTATTTAGGTAGAACTATTATTCCTAAATTTTTAGTGAATTTAGATTCTCCATTGTTAAATATTTTACCATATGGAACTACAAGTAATACTGCAGTAGTGTTACAACAACCACCAACTCCAACAGGTGATGCTGATAAATTACATTACACGGTAAGAATGAATGGTTCGAACTTTGTAAGATTATTGAATTTAAATATTAAAAATACGGGTGCTACTTTTGGCTCAGGATTACACATTACTAGAAATGCAAAAAATAATATTATTGAAGGATGTAAAATAGAAGTGAATACTACTGCTACTTCTGCTTTATTTTATCCGATTGCATTTACCTCAAGTAATAAATTAAGCATATTAGATAATAACTCATTTGCAAAAAATGGTTCACAAAACAGAATTGTTAGAAATAATTTAATTGGTGGGTATACAGGAGTAGCCATGCTAGGTGCTTCAAATGTTGATTTCGATTTGAATAATATTATTGACAGTAACATTATACAAGATTTTTATCAGTTTGGTGTTTATTCATCAAACAATACGATAAAGAGCATTGGATTTAATCAATTAACACCAAGAATTAATTCGGCACCTACTTGTGTTTCTATCTCTTATAATTTTGCAGGGGAAGGAGGCTTAATTAATGCCAATAAATTAATAAACTCTAAACAAATTGGAATAAAAGTTTATGGTATAGATGGTTTTGTTGATAAAAGATTAATTGTTTCGAACAATTGGATCACGAATGACTTTGGTACGTCTCTTGCAGATACTTCAAGCGCTATATTAATTAAACGATCTAGCAATGTTGGTATCTACTACAATTCAATAAGATATAACGGATTTGTTTCTGCATTAAATTTCGGGATGGATAGTTTAATTATGGCACCAATTCCGCCAGAAACGCAACCATCTGTTACTTATTTCAGAAACTCAAACATACAAGTTCGTAATAACATTATACAAGTAGATTCTATACCTGCGGCACCTCGTAAACCTTATGCTGTTTACTTTAACTCAACAGACCCTACATCAGAATTCGAACACAATGCATACCACACAGGTTACTTGTCGAGATTTGGATTTTTCCCACCTAGAAATCAGCGAGACTTTGAAGTATGGCAACAAAACACAGCGAAAGATTTATCTTCATTCTCGTATTCTAAAACAACACATCCTGATTCGATATTCGTGTCTAGGTTTGATATGAATTTAGTTGATACTACACGATTTGATAAAAAAGGAATTGTAGTTGCAGGTATAAACCGTGACTATAACAACCGTAAAAGAAGTCCTCGTATCTCAGATATTGGTTCTATAGAATACGAACGACAATTTTTTGATGTGAGTTTATTCGAAATCATGAACAAAAAAGCGGTTTACGGAACAAATACATTTACGGTTAAAATATTAAATGAAGGGAATGAGAATTTATCTAGTAAATCGATAACATTAGAGTATTCTTTAGATTCTGGTATTACTTGGGTAGGTTCTCAAACCGTTGCACTTACTGAATTAAAAGGAAGGTATGATGAGCAATTGTTCAGTTTTAATTTAAAACATGTGAAACGCGATTTTATATGGATACCATTATGTGTTCGTATAGCTCCTACAGGTAGATTGCAAAGTGATACCATTACCAGATATGAAACCATATGTAAAGATTTGTGTGTAGGCTTAGAAAAAGGAGAGTACACTATTGGTAAAAATGGAACAGAAGATTTCAGCAATTTCCAACAGGCGGTAACTGCGTTAGTTTGTGGTTTTGATTCATCAATTGTGTTTAAAATTTCTCCAGGAAATTATTTTGAGAGATTTACCATTCCTGATATTGCGACACATTCAGATACCACAATTATATTCACATCCTCAACTAATAACCCTGAAGATGTAATTTTAGAGTATACAAATAATGTGGAAGATTTAGATCACCACGTAGTACGATTAGACGGAGCAAGGTACATTACCTTTAAGAGTTTAACTTTTACAAGTAAAGCAAAGGCGAGAGCTTCTGGTATTCATATAGCAGATACCGCAAAGTTTATTACGGTTGATAATTGTATATTCAGATTTGATTCTACCTCAACTGTAAATACCTTAGTGGGTGTATTAGCTTCTGGTAAAATTGCGTATACAGATCCTGCACAAGCAAGCTCAAATATAATACGTAATTCTAAGTTTTATGGGGGAGGTTTTGGTGTTAGATTATTAGGTATTAAAAACAATGCATTCTCTGGCGCAAATAAAATTGTAAACAATTCATTCTATGGTGTAAATACTGCAGCCATAGACGTGTTTTATACTCAAATTGATAGTGTTAGTAATAACAAAATAGATATGAGAAAAACAAATCCAGATGGAGTAGGTATTAATATTTATGGTGCATTAACAGATTTCTTAATTACAGGAAACATTATTAAAAATGCACAGAATATTGGTTTAGTAATAGACAGTTGCCGTACCATTTCTAAAGGCTTAATTGCAAACAATATGATTGCAGGAGGATTTGTAGGAGACGGTAGTAAAAACGATTGTGGATTCTTAATTAAGAGTACTGGAGCCTTCCCGAGCAAAGGAGTAAATTCATCAGGTTTCATCGACATTATTAATAACTCTGTGTTGTATGATGGTATAAATGATTCTGCTTCGGCAATGAACATTCAGATTTCAAACAGTTTAAATATGTTTAATAATATATTTGTGAACTATGGAAATGGCTATGCAATTAAATATACAACAGAAGAGAATAGTGTAACAGAATTTAACGATGCTAACACCAATTTGCTGTATACCAAAGGCACAATTCTTGCGAAATGGAAAGGGGAGTTATGCGTTAATTTGGCAGACTTAGGTTTAAAAGACCAAGGAAACTCTCCATTTAACATTGGAAAATCGCCGAAAGGATTAGGAGAATTTGATCCTAAGTTCAGGTCTAAATATGATTTGCACGTAAACAATACAATGCTTGATGGTGCAGGAACTCCAATGGATTTAGTAACAAAAGACATTGACGGTGAAACCAGAAACTCTAGTACTCCAGATGTTGGATGCGATGAGTATTTCCCTGGATTTGACATAGGGGTTACAGAATTTATTACTCCATTAGATCAAGCAACATTTAAAGATACCGTTAGGGTAATTATTAGAGTAAAGAATTTTGGAGCAGATATAAACAGCATTAAAGTGAAGTATACCTTTGATGATGTATTGGTTGACTCTGCAACGAGAACACTTTCTCCAGCTATGAAATTAGATTCTACTTCTTTGGTATTATTTACGAAACGTTTCTCTACTCGTCAAGCGGGTCCTCATACCATTAAGGCATTTACAGAAATAAAAAAATTAAACGAGAATAATATTTTTGTAAACAATGATTTCAATACCTTAAATGATACTGCAACCATTGTGGTTATTTCTAAAGACACCTCAGATATTGGAGCCTCTTATTTCTTGTCGCCGCTAAATGGTATATCAATAAAACAAAAAACTCCAGTACAAGTAGCAGTAACCAATTATGGAAATTTATCTGCAAGTAATTTTACAATTGCATTAAAGGTAAATAACAAAGTAAAAGAAGTGATGAATGTACCCGGACCGTTAAAAGGTAAGGAAACTAAAGAGTACCAATTTAATTATCAAATTGATCCAGACTCTGCCGTGTTCTTTGATGTATGTGCTACTACTTATTTATTCGATGACGTAATTGAAGCAAATGATAGTAATTGTATTGTTTCCTTAACATTAGGAGTAATAGAAAGCTCAGCTGATAATGGTTTGTTTAGTGTGCATCCGAATCCTACTAATTCTATGTTGAATTTTGGAGTAGAATTACCAACGGAAGATAATGTACAAATACAAATATTTGATTTATCGGGCAGGTTAATGAGAGATGATTTTGTGCACCAAGTACCAGCAGGAAAACAAAAAATAGAAATGAATTATGAAGAGTTGGCGGAAGGAACTTATTTCTTTGTGTTAAATACAGGAGATAAAAAATACAACGGACGATTCGTAATTATTAAGTAAAAAAATATAAGCTACAAATAATGGAGCTTCCTATAAAAGAAGCTCCCAAAAATCAATCAAAATGAATAAAAAGTTCTACAGTATTGTTATTGCCTTGTTAATAAGTTTGGTTTCTATACAAGCCAATGCTCAGAAAAAGTATTTCAGTGGTATTTATACTATTGGAGGTAGTAACGCTAACTATCAAAACATTCAAAAAGCATTGTCAGATTTGTTATCATCAAACTCTGAAGTTATTGGACGTGTTACATTTAACATACGCCCAGGAGTGTATTTAGAAAACTTAACATTGAAGCCTTACATAGGTGCATCTGCAAAAAACTTTGTAGTATTTAAATCTGAAACAGGTAAGGCATCTGATGTAACGATAAAACACCCTGGTGATAACACATTATATAATAACCAAGTAATACGTTTTGAAGGTTGTAGCTATTATACTTTACAAGATTTAACAATAGAGAATGATCGAGTAATTACTGCTTCAAATCAGTTTGCATCTGCAATACATTTTACGTACAACAGAGATACAAGAAAACCATCTGAGTATAATACTATAAACAGATGTATTATAAAGGTAGATTCTACTTATACTATTTTTAATGGAAATACTATTCCAATTATTGCATCTGATATTAATAATACATCGGTAGGAGAGGTTTGTGCAAATTATAACGTAATATCTAATAACTCTATTTATGGAGGTACTTATGGTATACGATTATTAGGAAAGAGCACTGTTCAACCAGGTAAAGGAAATAGAATAACAGGAAATAAAATTTATAAAGCATACAGTGGTATGGACATAGATTTTAATAATATTCCATTAATATCTTCCAATCAAATTAATTGTAGATTAAATCCTAACGAAGCTCATTTTGGTATACGTGTGCGAAATGCAAGTGGTAACTTTAGTTTCCATGGCAACGTGATAAAAGACTACGGTACCTTTGGTATGTTTTTTTATAACGTAAATGGAGGTGCAGCAGCATATATTTATAATAACATGATATCTGGTAGTTCTAAAACAACTTACTCTAGAGGTATACATGTTGAGTTCAGTAGATCATTACAGTTTTACCATAACTCTATTTATTATAGCAATACTAACTCTACTGAAAAAGCAGCAATGGTAGTAGAGAACTCAGGTTCACTGCCATCAACTAAAATCAGTATAAAAAACAATATATTTTTTGCAACAGGTGGAGCTGTTCCAATTATTATTAGAGCAAATTCAAGTATCGATACTAGTAATTACAACTGTTATTTTAATGCTACTACCACAACCTTGGGTATTATTGGTGGTACAGCAAGAAATAGCTTAACTGCCTTAAAAGCTGCTTTAGCAAAAGACGGACAATCAATAAGTGCAAATCCGAATTTTGCTTCGCCAACTTCTTTAAGAATGAACAGCAAAGCCTTAATTAGAAAAGCAGCAGTATTAACATTTGTCGCATTCGATTTTGAAAACCATCCACGCGATCCTGAAACACCAGACATTGGTGCGGATGAGGTAATAAGAAGTGCGGTGGATTTGGAAGTTTTTCATTTAGATAAAAACTTCGTACCAAAAGAAGGAAGTAATATTTTGCCTGTAGTGATTAAAAACGACGGCTTACTTTCTTTAAACGGTAACAAAATATTAGTAAGTTACAAAGTAAACAATGGTAACTATACCACTGCAGAAGAGTTTACTTTGCAAACATTAAGCAAATCTTACTCTAAACAAATTATAAATTTAGCTGAGCCTTGGGTAATTCCTAGTCCGGGTTTATACACTTTAATTATACGTGTAACTCCTCCAGTACCTAATGATACTTGGCAAGAGAACGATGCAGATACCTTAAGTATTTGCGTAGGCTTAAATGGTACTTATACTATTGGAGGACCAGTAGGAAACAAAAATTATCCAACTTTTGCATCAGCAATTGCTGCATTCGAATGTGGTATTGGTGGCCCTACAGTATTTAATGTGTATCCAGGAACGTATCCTAGTTTTTCATTACCAATCTTAAAAGGAGTAACTCCTACAAACACCATTACATTTAGATCGGTAACAGGTAACGCAGCAGATGTTATTATACAAAACACAACCCCCGGTCAAACTACGCTTACTCACCCTGTAGTACAAATTGATGGGATGGATTATGTGAATATTAGAAACTTTACCTTAAACAATACTTCTACAAGCACGTTCGCTTCTGGATTTCATATTACAGAAGGATCTAACAATGTTACCATTGATAGTTGTATTGTAAATGTTCCTGCTACTACAAACATTGCTGCTAATATTTTCCCCGTGGTAATGTCGCAAAAAGTTAAAATTGACAGCGGTGGGGTGTATAGTAACATCACTATAAAAAATAGTATTTTAAGAAATGGTGTTACCGGGGTACAAATGTTTGGGCGTAACACAGGAATTAGAGCACAAAATGTAAGTGTGATAAATTCTAAAATCGACTCGTCGTTTTTATACGGCATCAGTGCAAACTTTGTAAACGTAGGTGATATTGTAGGTAATACCATTACATTACGTTCTAATGCAAACGTAGCAAGTGAAGCCATCAGAATTGTAATTTCTAAATTTAATACCACCATTAAATCTAATAAAACTTCGAATGCAGGTACACGCGCGTTAAACTTAACGTCTGTTGAAGGTATAACAAATGTTGATATCGAGAACAATATGTTTGGTGGTGGATATAAAACAACAGGAAACGGTGCAGGTATTTATTTCAATGAGGTAAACAAAATTAACCTATATCATAATTCTGTTATTTACGATAAAACTTCTACTTCTGTTCCAGATAATTCATCAGCATTTTTCTTAGCCGCAGGAGCAAACGTTACTTTATACAATAATATTTTTTACAACCCAGCAGGAGGATATGCCTATTATGTAACCAGTCAAACATCTATAAGAGCTGCGAACAATAATATTTATTATACAGATGCAAATCAGGCTTCTGGCCTATATGCATATTATGGAGCTGATAGAGTAAACCTAGTAGCTTTAAAAGCTGCTATGCAAGGTTTCGAATCTAATAGTTTGGAGTTAAATCCAAATTTTGTATCAAACCAAGATTTACATACTTCTAACACCGCATTAGAGGGTAAAGGCTTATATCTAGGTAATGTTACAAAAGATTTTGATGGGCAAGATCGTAACCCGCTTGGACCAGATATTGGAGCCGACGAGTTTATTATACATGCAAAAGATTTAGCAATATTAGATATTCAACCTTTGGTATTTAGTACAGATCCAAATAGCATTTCTATTAAGTTAATGAATTTAGGAAGTACTTCTTTAAATGGTTCAAGTATTAAATTACAATACTCTTCTAACGGTACAACATGGGTACCAGCAGCAGGAGAAACGTATGTAATTGGTTCTGGAGGAAATGCTTCATTGGCTAATCCTTATTCAACCGCATTGTATACATTTACCACACCATTTAATGCTGTTGCAAATAACTCATATCCATTTTTTGTAAGAGTTCTACCGAGCGATAGAATTGTAGGCGACCCTATCACTAAAAATGATACAACCAATTTATTGATTTGTACTGGATTAAAATCTGGAACTTATACAATTGGTGGTACAAACCCAACTTTCCCAGACTTTGCTTCAGCAATGAGTGCCTTAAGTTGCGGAATTACAGGTCCTGTTGTAATGAACGTAAGAGCTGGTACATACAGCGAACGTTTTACGATTGGTAATCCTAAAAATACTTCAGCAATAAATACTATTACAATTAAGGCAGAGAACAATGATTCTTCTTCTGTAATTATTAACAGTACAGGTGTGTCATCAAACACTACGAGAAATACAATTCGTTTAAATCGTTCTAAATTTATCAACCTAAAATATTTAACGATACAAAATCTTAGTAATTCTATTGTAGGTTCTGCAGGTATTCAAATCACTTCAGAATCTAATAACATTAACATAACTAATTGCAGATTTATTTTAGATTCTGCAACTACTTCACCAAATATTTACGGTATCACAACATCTGATTCTGCAAACTTAACAGTGTTTGGTAAAGGAGGTTCTAATATCAGAATTGCTAAAAACTACATCGTTGGTGGAAACTTAGGTATTGCCATTAAAGGTGCAAGTCAGTATATCCGCGACATCGGAATTAAAATAGATAGTAACTTTATTGAAAAAGTTGGTTCGTTTGGTATTAGTACTTCTAACTCTGATGTGTTAAGCATTACGGGCAACAAAGTAATTATGCGTAAAGATCAATTATCGTCGACAGGTTTAAGTATGACGATTAATCGTGAAGACACCAAAATCATGAACAATGTTATATACAATGCTGCAACTACAGGAGCAACATTTAACGATGTATTACCTGTAAACGGAGTATTGTTTGCAAATAACATGATCGGTGGTAATTTCAAATTGAATGCAGAGGGAGTAGGTATTACACTTACAAAAGTATTCCCGATGAAAATTTACAACAACTCAATTTTATACGATGGAAATTCTGTTTTTGGTGCTGGTTTAAAAATTGATAACGATTCAAGAGGAATACGTTTGTTAAACAACTCTATTGCGAATACTAATAACGGTTTCTGTTTCATGTTCGTAAATCAATTAAGTATTGATACTTCTGATAATAATAATTATTTCACGAAGGGCGTATTGTTTGCACGTGTAGAAGGTACAGATTACATTAGCATGGACGAATACCGTGATGTAAAATTAACGGATGAAAAATCTGTTTCTGTAGATCCTGATTATTTCACTAAAACAAATTTACACTTAACAAATACATTTTTAGATGGAGGTGCAATTCCGTTAAAAGAAGTGCCGAATGATATTGATGGAGAACCAAGAAACGTTGAGTTCCCAGACATGGGTGCAGATGAGTTTTTAGTTCGTGGAGATGTGGAAGTAGTAAGTATTGATAGCCCACTGCCATCGCCAGAAGTTTACCCATCTAAAGTGCCTGTTAGCATTACTGTTCGTAACAAAGGCTTGAGTAAAATTTCGGGTTTAAATGTTAAATTTTATGTTGATAATGTTGAAGTAGCAAATGAAGTAATACCGGTTGAAGAACCATACAAACCAATGTTGCCATCAGATTTATTAACGTATGAATTTACTACACAAATAGAACCATTTGCAACGGGTATCTACCGTTTAAGAGTAGAAGCTTATTTACCAGATGATATTGATTTAACGAACAACAGTCAGGAAATTGATTTTAAATCGTCTGTTTCTAGTATTGTGGATGGTGAAGTGGCGAGTTTTGTGAGCCCAGCAAACAGTAGCGTAAATCAATTAACAGATGTACGAGTATTAATTAGAAATTCTGGAACGGTTGCCATTAGAAACTTCAATGTAAACTATCGTTTAAGAGGGGGAACTACAGTATTACCAATAGAAACTGAAAGTTTCGGTAGCGATAGTATTTTGCCATTGCAATCTGCATCGTTTACGTTCTCAAAGCAAATAGATTGTAACGATAGATATGATAGATTTATTGATGTTTACTTAACCGATTTAAGTGATGACATTAATCAGCTAAACGATACGTTAAATATGTACATTAAACCATTTGCAGGTTGTTTCTCTAACATTGAAATCAATACAGATGAGTTTATGTTAACCGCACCTTGGCCAAACCCAAGTTCGTCTGAAATAAACTTCGATCTTAATTTAATAACACCATCAGAATTAAGCATAGAATTGGTAGATGTTTTAGGGCATATCGTAAGAACTGCAAACTATACACAACTAAACAAAGGCGTTAACCATGTTAATATGAGTGTAGCTGATTTAGCACCTGGTATTTATTATACTCGCGTATTAGTGAATGACGGAGCTTATACTAATAAAGTGTTAATAAGTCGTTAGTCACTAGTCTTTAGTCGTTAGAAGGAAGAGATAATGCAATAGGGAAACCTATTACGTTATCTCTTCTTTTTTTTATTTCTTATTTCTTTTTTCTTTTTTTCTGAATAATCTGTTTTTTAAAAGAAAAAAGCTAGTAACAGACTGCTTTCTAAAAGTTAGTGCAACGGATTGAAAATTATACGGACCTACTAATTTTATCACTTCCTTTTCTTTTTAAAAACAGATTATTCGATGGTTACAGCTTACTAGGGGACATTTGTTTAAAAAAAAATATAAAATTTGCAGTTTTTAACCTAAATCTAAAGTTGTAGCCTAGTAAACAGCTTCCATCAATACGTTGATTTTAGAAGTACAAAGGTGAGACTCTCTTTATAGAAATCAATCTGTTTAAACCGTAGCAATATAGAACTAGAAAGCAAGTAGTGACTAACTTTTGTAATTCTAAAATTAATGTATTGAAAAAAAATCTCACCCTTTTCTTTTTAAAAACAGATTATTCGATAGTTAAGGTTTACTAGGAGGCAGAAATCGAATTCGCGAATTGTCGAATTGACGAACTGTCTAAAGCAATACCTCCACATATTTTTTTATAATCGTATAGTAGCTATGTCGTATAATCGTTAATTCGCTAGTTCGCTAATTCGATTTCTGCCTCCTAGTAAACATCTACCATCAATACGTTAATTTTAGAAGAACAAAGGTGAGACTCTCCGAATTAAATGCTCTTATTTAAATCCGTAGCAAAACAGAACTAGAAAGCTAGTAGTAACTAACTTTTGTAATTCTAAAATTAATGTATTGAAAAAAAAATTATGAATTATTTGCACCATCATCAAGCTAGCACCCCATTCACCATTCACCATTCACAATTTACAATTCATCAGGTTTCTCTTCAACCCTTCGAACTTAGTTCTCTTAATAGGAGAATGCTTAAACAGCACTTCAAAACTTTCTTTTGTTAGTTCGTCCCATTCTTTTTTGCTAAAATTAAACCAAGAGTTATTGGGTTTAAATTTTGGTTCATGGTGAGCGATGGAAAAACGATTCCAAGGGCAAACATCTTGGCAAACGTCGCAACCGAAAATCCAGTTGCTATAAGCACCTTGCATTTCGGTTGGCATTTCGTTTTTAAGCTCTATAGTGAGGTAAGAGATACATTTGCTAGCATCGAGCACATAAGGCGCTACAATGGCTTGTGTGGGGCAAGCATCGATACATTTGGTGCAAGTTCCACAATGGTCGGTTTGCATGGCTACATCGTACTCACATTCGAGGTCTATAATGAGTTCTGCTAAGAAAAAAAAGGAGCCTTGTTTTTTATTCAACAAGTTGGTGTGTTTACCGATCCACCCTAATCCACTTTCGCGGGCCCACACTTTATCCATCACTGGAGCGGAATCTACAAATGCTCTACCGCCTACATCTCCGAATTTCTCACGGATGCTATTCATCAACAATTTTAATTTTGATTTTATCACGTCGTGGTAATCTTCTCCATAGGCATATTTAGAAACTAAATACTCTTTGTTGGTGGGTTCTTCGGATGGGAAATAGTTTAAACTTAAACTGATGATGCTCTTCGCATCATCTACAAGTTTGCGCGGGTCGAGTCGTTTGTCGAAATGGTTTTCCATGTATAACATTTTTCCATGTTTCCCGTCTTTTAACCACTGCTCTAAACGTGGAGCTTCTTCGGCTAAAAACCGAGCTTGAGCAATTCCGCAATTCATAAAGCCGAGCCTGTAGGCTTCGTCTTTAATAAATAGGCTGATGGCTTTGCGGTTTGACATACGAAGGACGAATTTACGAATTAGCGAACTGGCGAATTTACGAATTTACGATTAAACGACCATACGACCATACGATTATGCGACTGGTAGATTCAATCAATAAATGCAACTCTTTGGTTAAACATTTCATTTGGTGACCTAAAATTAAATCTTTTTCTTGGTCTATTATTAATTTGATCTTGAATAAATTTAATATACTCTTCACTAACGTTATTA
>JAGVEE010000405.1 GCA_020058405.1 Sphingobacteriales bacterium | reverse complement strand
CAATGTTTATGATCGAAATGGAATTGTCGAACGCTAATTTGCCTTCAGAGATTTTAGTGCCTAATAGATCGAATAATTCATAGTTGCATTCTTCAATTTCAATTTCTTGATGTATGTTTTGCAAATAAATTTTATCAGAACTCGGGTTCGGATACAGCACTAAATTATTGTTGTTATTTTTATTAGGTTTTACAGATGTATTGGTTTTGTTGAATACAATTTTGAATCTGTTGTTTCCATAGCTGTTTGCATCGTTGGTAATCATGAACCTATACATATTTGTATTTCTGATGTTGGTATAGGTATTTAAATAATTATCGAGCAAATAAATACCTATGCTATTATCTATACTTTCGAATCTATTAAACTCTAAAACATGTTGTGCGTTTGAGATACTAGTAGAATCGTAACTCCATACAGAAAATGCTAAGGTATCGATACTACTATCGAGCGGAATTGCATTCATGCTCATTACGGCTCTGTCTGTACTCAAGCTGTAAATGTTTAATTCATTGTTGTAGAATTTTAACATATCACTTGGGTCGGTGCTACTATAGGTACTTGTAGGGTCGAGTATAAAAAGCGTTTCATCTACTTCGTTATAACTGTTCGTTAAACTAATTTTTAGAGCTGGGAATTTCCCTTGCGAAGCATTTCCTCTGAAATAATTATTTCCTTCTTCAATTGATTTTACATCTTCTGTAAATCTGATAACAGGGGAAGGGGCAGTAGCTCTTACAAAAAATGCTTGTCCGGATGAAATGTATTTCGTCATTCCATTAATACTCTCCCCAGAATTTGCATTATAAGATCCCCATAAAGTAGTGTTAGGATTGAAGCACCAGTATTTATTTTCGATGTTTGTTTTAGTTAAGCCAGCTGTGTCGAAGTTTATCGGACTTGCATAAGGGTTACCCACTAAATTGAAACCATCGTTAGTACCCGATCCCGTGTTGGTAAAACTTATACTTGGAGTTACGTTACCAGTATTTAAAGCACCAATGTAGTCGATGATTACATCGTCTGGCACCGTCCAGTTTAAAAATGGATTCGCTAAATTTCTACTTCCTCTTACAAATACTTCTGCACCAATTCCTGTAGCAATGGTATTGTTAATATTGGTTGGGTTGGTCCATCCATTATTTAAACTTCCAGAAACTGCTTCGTCGTAAGTTCTAATAGAAGCATTTCTAGCGAATGGGTTCACATCAAAACCTCCGCCGGCTTCAGCTGGTGCGGTTACAAAAATATCGTCTTGGTATTGTGCAAGTGCAATGCTTCCGTTTAAATTTACCGGCGATGATAAAAATCTCCACTGACGTTTGTTGTTTCCACCAGGAATAAATCGTTGTACGGTAACATCGCCAATAATAGTTCCCGTAACTTTTGCTACTCTCGCAGTTTTGCTTGCAGTGGATAGTAGAATTAATTTATTGTTTGTATTAAAAGTTCCATTTGTAACGCTCAATTCTTCCGACACGCTAATTACATCATTGCCTAATTGTAATCCATTTTGTTTATTCATACTGAGTCTTTTTATGATAGGTGGTGTAATAAATAAGTTTGATGGAATAGCTACAAAACTCCCAACTGTGTTACAATCTGCGAATAGTAAAGAAACGGTATTTGCTAAAATCACTTTGGCTGAATTACTTGGATGGCTAATCGAAAAATCATTTGAAAATTCTAGGTTTTGTTTAAATTCGATGCTTGCATTGCCAGTATTTGGTAAGTTAAACGTTCCGACAATACCAATGTCGGAGCCGATGATTACATTGCCACTTGTTTTTGTAAAGCTTAAAATTTGAACATGATAATTTGTTGGATCGAAAAATAATGTTCCCATATTCGCATTGGCACCCGATAGTGTGATGTTATTACTTGCAGAATTACATAAACCTGCATTTATTTTGCCTGTTCCAGAAATAGAATTATTTATCTCTAAACTTGCGCTAAAGCCCGCAAAATCAAATACTCCATTAGTATTTATACTTAAATCGTTGATGCTAATATTAGTTAAAAAGCTTACTCTACCGGTACTAATTTGAAGAGAATTAAAAGAGGCGTTGCCATTTAAATTCTGATAAATTTTGTTGTTTCCACTCATAATAATATTTGCAGCACTCGTATTTAATGTTGTGCCAGAGCTGGCTGTAAAATTACCTCCAATGGTATAGGTAAAACTTCCAAATTGCATGCTTGAAGCATTGTTAATACTCAAATTATTTCCGATGCTTAAATTAGCAAGGGGAGTGCAAGTAACATTATCATTTAAAGTAAAATTATTATCGATACTAGTAGTACCAATACTCATGGTTTTAGTTCCGGAACCCGACAATATTAAATTAAAATAATTTGTGGGGTAAAGATTCTGATTGCCAGAGAAGCTATAGTTTACAGTATTACCAGTTGCATTTGCAATAAGAGTGCTAAATTCAACACTTCCTGCATAATTAATAGTTAAGGTACTGCCGCTACCATTAGTTAATGACCCCGTACCGAGTGGCGATGAGTTAAAGCTTAACACACCGTTGTTGGTATAAGATCCAGAGAGATTAACTAAATTGTTGAAGGAAATATTTCCTGAAATAGTTTTATTAGTTCCGTTTAGTGCGGTACCCCCAGTTCCGCTAGAAAAAGTACCGTTGCAACGAATATTACCGGAGATGGTATAGTTACTATTGCTAGAATCAACAAAACTACCGCTTGTATTAATTACAACGTTATTGAATTGGCGAGTACGAATGCTTCCAATTCTAAATACTCCACTTAAGCCGTTTCCAATAATGAGAGAATCGGCAATGTCTAAACTAAAATTGGCCGCTCTAAAAAAAGCACCATCGCCAATTACAAAATCGCCTCCAATACCTAAGGTTGCTCTTTGTTGCACACTAGCAGTTCCAGAAATGGTAAACCTGTTGTTAATAGTAGTTAGATTGGTAGCCATGGTTTTAACTCCCGATCCTCCAAGTTCTAAATTATGGTAGGTGAGTCCTGCAATGTCTTGGTTTGTTCCAATCCATCGAACCGTGCTAGTGCCTGGATTAAATATAGTACCAGAACCAATGGCAGTACCCGAAATTGTTAAGGTGCTAGAATTACCTAATATGGTATGTGTACTTGTAAGATTTATATTGCCATTGATGGTATGACTTAAGTTTGCCCCTAAATCTAATGTGCCAGTAGAGACAGACATTTGTAAAAAACCTGTATTTACATTTCCAAGTAAAGTTGCGGTTCCACCAGTTTTTGAAAATTGAATTATACCTAAGCTGTTATTAAATCCATCTATGTTTTGGTTATTCCCTAATCTTATATTGAATGTACAGGTTCCACCGTTAAACGTTCCTGTATTTATAAAATCTGCAGCTACTCGAAGTAATGCATTATTGGCATTAAAAATATGTTGATTAATTAAGTTGCCATTAAAATTTATAACGGACGAGGTAGCGCTAAAAGTTCCAGCATTTGTGAAGATTCCATTTATGGTCATGGCGTTATTATTTGACGAATAACTAGCACCAGTTAAAACTTGAAATGGAACATTTGTATTTAATGTTTTGGCACTTATTTGTGTAATTGTACCTGTATTTGCAATGGTTATACCGGCAGTACCACTAAAACTAGCTGGCCATTCAACATCTGTTGATCTTGCAACCGAGGTATTGTATCGTATGCCTGAGCCAGCACCAAAAGTTGTAATTGTTGCACTTAGAGCTGCAGTACCTTCGATGCTTAAAATCCCATTTACCGTTGTGCTTGGCGTTACGGTTTTTATTCCACTACCTGCAATAGTTAGATTGTGGTAAACCATGGCACGCATGGTTTGCGCAGCATTTGCATCATACACAACGGTGCTTGCACCTGTGCCTAAACTCAAGGTAAAACCTCCAATGCTTCCACCCAATTCTAACGTTCCACTCGATGTAATGTTTATTTGGCAACCTGTAGTTCCTGTAACTGTATTTCCGTTTATGTTTAACCTACCACTTGTAATGTTAATGATATTGTTATTACCTGCGGTGCTAGCATTCATGTTTAAAGAAGCACAAGTAAGAGTGCCGGCATTAACGTTTATGGTTGATGTAAAACCCGAGTTCGGAACATTCATCGTTATGTTACCTGTAACGTTTAATGCATTTGTATTTGTAATAGTTAGCGCGTTGTTTGCATTCGCAATTTGCATAGTTAAACTTGCGCAACTAAAGTTTCCATCTAAACTTACCGTGTTACCCGATGCAATTACCACATCATCCGTTGGTCCAACACCTCTTGAATTCCAGCCAGCATTGTTAGTCGCAAATGCTGCATTCGCTACTAAGGTTAAACTTGTTGCACTTTGTATAGATTCAACAACACCAATTATTTGGTTGGATGTATTTAATAATTGATTGCCTACACTAATGTTTGTACTGAAGTTTGCCAATGCACTGCCTGTAACTATTCGCGAATTAGTAAGTGATACTATTGTGCCCGGTTTAGTAGTCGTTATTTGCCATGTGGATGCATTACTCCAGTTACCACTTACGAGAGATGTTACGGTAGCTGCTGTTAATTTTGTAGTAAAAAATACAAGAATTATACAAGCAAAAAATACCAGCGTTTTTTTTCTGAAAACAAATGCCATAGAATAAAATTTGAAATAGGTATTGTGTAATTTTTAGTAGCCTATTTCGAATTCTATGCCAAGAGGAATGAAAATAGAAAAGCCTTGTTTTTGCTTTAAAAACAAGGCTTTTATAGGTTTAGAATAGGATATTCCTCCGATTTTGGGAGTAGCTCTCTATGCTTGGGTTATGTTATGTTTTTTATAAGAATATTTAATTCTAATTATAATTTATTTTAGTTGAAATTGAATTGAATTTAAAATTTCATTCGATTTTTTAAGTACAAATAAATAATTTCCTGAACTAAAATTACGCATATCTATTTTATGTTTTTTACTTAGGATAACTTCATTTTCTATGAATAAAATCTTGCCTTGCATGTCTAAAATTTCAATTGTATATGTAGTCGACGATTTTTTATCATCTCTTAATTCTATAAAAATTTCATCCTTTGCTGGGTTTGGATAAATGTTTATTAGATTTTCTTTATTTTTTTTGATACTTCCAATGCCTGTATTTATGGAGGTGCCGATGCCTAAGCAATATTCTCCAATCTTTAAATCATCAATAGTAATGCTTCCATATTTATTAGCTTTGCTTGCACCTGTTTCTAATTTGTAATATGGAACTTCTGCCCAAGCTTCAGTCCTGTCTTTTCTATACAGCAATAAAATACTATCTTCATTTGTGATGTTTAATAAATGATCTAAAAAATAATTCCCAGTAAATGCGCCACTTCTTCCATCATAAAATACTTTTGCATTCGCTTTAAAATTGTTCGATACAATTCCATCCACCTTCCAATATCGTTGAGGAGAAATTCTAAGGATATTATTCGCAAAATTTCCACCAGCTCCCACGTAATGATGTTCTATACGTAGCAAACTCGAATCACTGTGCTCGGTAATATTCACATTCATTTTACCTAACACAAAATTTGAATTCCCGATATTTTTAATTTTTCTTTGGTCCACTGAGGTTGCTAAAGATAATTTATCGTTCATGTTTAATACCACCATTTTTGCATCAAAGGGAACTTCAATATCTAGCATTGTATCAGCGCCACTTACTGTTTTTTGAACCGTAAAAGTTTCGTGCTGATCATTTATAAAACTAATTTCTATTGGTACATTGGTGTGGAAATTTATATTATTGTACTTGCTTTGTTTTACAAATACTTTCGTATTAAATTTAGTTCCACTAGCAAGGGTATTAAATGAGTCGATACTAAAATTAGCCCAACCTCCTTGTTTAATCCAATCATTTAAATAATTAGTTAGATTTAATCCACTCGCGGCACTTAGCCCATTTATAAACTGATCATTCGTAATACTCTTGTATGTATTTTGCGAGAGCACTGTTTTTAAACTACTGAAAAATAAACTATCGCCCATGTATCCTCTTAAGTTATGTGCCATAATAGCTCCTTTAGAATACACATGGTCGCCATACGTATACGCATGTGGTACATTGTTTAAATTTATATTGCCTTCTTTATAACCAGCAAACTGAAGTAATCCTGCATGTAAAGTTTTGATTCCATTTATATAGCTCGCTTTTCCTCTATATCCCTCCGTAAAAATGTATTCACAATAACTAGCCCAACCTTCATTGAGCCACATTTCTTCTTGACTGCTGCATGTAATTAAATTGCCAAACCAATGGTGCGAAAGTTCGTGTACTAAAACTGAACTATAGGTTTCTAATGAGTTGACGAAAGAACGTGGGTATGCAATGTTGGTGGCATGTTCCATTGCTCCTTGGTTGAAAGGCACTAATGCGTACCCAACTCTGTTCCACCTGTACGGTCCAAATCTGTTTTCATAAATTCCTAATGCTGCAGTTAATACTTGTATGTTTAAATTTACATTTGCAGAATCGGTTGGAAGTATAGCTAATTGTATGGGATATGTTTTTTCTATGCCATTGTAATTTACTTTATAATCAACATAATTACCCACTGCTACTGAAGCCAAATAGGTAGGAATTTGTTCTGTTAATTTCCAAGATCTTGTGCGAGTACCATCTAAATTGGTTGTGTCATTTATTAATGATCCGTTGCAATATGCAATTTTACCATCGGCTGTAGTAATGTTAAAATCATACGTACTGCGTTCCATGAAATTATCAAAACAAGGGAACCAAACTCTGCCATATACATGCGGATCTGCACCAAAGCCCACACCTAAATTGTAGGCATAGCCATTTTGGAAATAAAATCCACCCCAACCTGTTACATCCCCACTAGGTGTGCCTCGGTAATAAATTTTCACAGCGCTACTATCGCTTATATTTAAAACAGAATTAAGTTTTATGTTGATGGTTGAACTCTGATGATTGAATGCTAAACGTGTTCCATTTTGCTTTACTGAATCAACCGTTAAATCCAATAAATCCAATCGAAGGTATTGAATTCCGTTTTGCTTCAAACGAAATTTCACATCAGTATTACCCGAAATAATTCTGTTGCTAAAATCTGTAATTCTTAAATTAATAGTATAATTTAAAATATCAACAGTATCCGAACGTGGATCATATGTTTTTGCAAAACTTGCATCTACATGTTCATGGCGGTACTCGCCCAATTGTGCGAAGCTGTTACTGCCGAGCGCAAGGGTGGTTAATAGTAAGAGGAGCTTTTTCATCAATTTGAATTATGAATTATAAATTATGAATTATGAATTATGAATTATGCAATGATTTACTTAAATGCGTAATTCATAATT
>JAGVEE010000080.1 GCA_020058405.1 Sphingobacteriales bacterium | reverse complement strand
GGAGCAATGAGCTGAGAGCTTTGAGCAGGGAGCAAGGAGCGATGAGTGAAGAGCAATATCTTGCTTCCCGATACTCAATACTCTATACCCAATACTAAAGACTAAATACTAAATACTAAAATCTACATATGACAGGAGACGATAAAATTAGAAGTGCGTTTGAAAACAAAAACTGGAACGAGATAAAAACACAAAACTCATGGCAAATATTTGAAGTAATGGCCGAGTTTGTGGAGGGCTTTGAGAAATTAGCAAAAATTGGTCCTTGTGTATCCATATTCGGATCGGCAAGAACTAAACCCGACCATGTATATTATAAACTTGGTGAAGAAATTGCAGAGAAACTAACACGTAAGGGTTACGGAATTATAACTGGGGGTGGCCCAGGCATTATGGAAGCAGGTAATAAAGGTGCAAGAGCAACGGGTGGTAAGTCTGTTGGTTTAAACATTGTTTTGCCATTTGAACAGTCGCACAATCCATACATTGATTTAGATAAATTAATGAACTTCGATTATTTCTTTGTTCGCAAAGTAATGTTTTTAAAGTATGCACAAGGCTTTGTGGTATTGCCAGGAGGTTTCGGTACACTCGATGAATTGTTTGAAGCATTAACGTTGATCCAAACAAAAAAAGTGGCACAATTTCCGGTGGTACTAGTGGGTACGGAGTTCTGGGGAGGTTTAGTGGATTGGATACAGAAAGTAATGTTAGAAAAAGAAAACAATGTTTCGGCAGATGATATGTTTTTATTTAAAGTGGTAGATACAGCTGATGATGCAGTGGCACACATTGTAGAGTTTTACGAGAAGTTTATATTGAAACCAAATTTCTAATGATAATTAGTAACAAGTTTAACAAGAAAAGCAGAGTTATAGTATTAGCCCTGTTTGTTTTGTTTATGAACTCATGTAAGAGCAATAAATGGATTATGCCCAGTAGATACTTGGGTGCTTGGCAAAGTGCTACGCATAAAATTACGGTGCGCACCTACATAAACAAAGAAGAATATAAAACTATCACCGATACCATTAATGCCATCCTCATTTTAAACAAAGATAAAACAGCGTCGGGAACTATTGGTTACATAAATTTTGAGAATATTGCCATCAAACAAGTATCAAAAAAAACCGAATTTACTGGTGATTCTTATGTTGTAAAATTAAAAGATGCTACTAAACTGTTTGACAGAGATCCGATAGCAAAAAAAGAATTAGAAATTTGGTTTAGCCCTATAAACGGGCGCATTGAAGCAGAGCTTCGCGAAGTAAATGGCAGGAAATTATACCGCATGGGGGTGTTAAAATTTCAACGGAGGAAGTATTAAAAATTTAAGTTAGATTGTTAATATCGTCAATATCACGTAGCCGACCAGAACTAGATTTGTTTTTAATTAAATCGTTATATCCTATAAAATTTATATTTAATCCATCAATTTCAACTAACTTTTTGTTCTGATAACATTCCATAAAAGTTACACCATCAATTTGTGTTAATAAATCTATTCGTAAGGGTGGATAACCTAATTGTATAACATTCCCTTCTTTCATAAAATCTTCTATAGACAATTGGAAAGATTCAAAGCCAAACTCGTTAACACAATTTAGGATTTTTGTTGCGTTTTCTTTTGTAGGATTTAACCAAATATCTAAATCACCTGTATATCTCGGATGCCCATGAACTCCTACAGCGTAGCCACCTACAATTAGGTATTCAGCTTTTTTTGTTATTAATAATTCTACAAACTCTTTGAAATCTTGACTCAGCATTGCTATTCAATTTATAATAATGTGTTCTAAGCAATTCAATGGCATTTAATCTTTCTACAAAACTTTTAGTTGACCAATATTGGTAATCGTTTGTATCGTCCTTTAAACTAGTAATCTTAAGACTTTTATGCATACCCAAATATAGTAAAATTATACCTAATTTAATATTAAAAAAAGGTTATTCAACATCGCTAACTCCTCCGCTTACAGCAAATTTCATGGCATCAGCTGCTTTCATTCTTAGTGGGCTAACTTTTGCTCTACTAACTATACAAACCTTGCCAGCAATGCTATAAGAGAATGGGAAGTACACGGCAACTTCATCCTCTAAACCCATACTTTTTAAATTATTTTGAGTAAGAAATCCTACTTGCTTTATACCTTCCGCAATTTCTACTAATACTGGTTCGTTGAACTTTTTATCTTCTCCTACAAAAGCCTCTAATAAATCGCGTACAGAAGAGTACATCAGTTTAAAAATCGGCATGCGATTCAATAATTTATCGAGGTAATTATAAATGGGTTCGGTAATAAAGGAGGTAACCAAAAGCCCTACAAATGCTAGGCCTAACACTGTTACAATAAACCCTCCACCCGGAAAACCTAAATCAACAATACTATCTACAGAGTATATTACTTTGTAAATAATATACACGCTAAATGCCAAGGGAATAATAACTAATACTCCTTTAAAAAAGTAGTTAAGAAATACTCTGAAAAATTTATTCATAATAATAGATTCTTTGCACTCGTTGAGAAATGCTTGTTAATACTTCGTAAGGTATTGTATTTATTTTACTTGCTAGCTCTTTAATAGATGGATCTTCACCAAACACTATTACTTCATCACCCTCTTGAACTTGTAAATTGGTAACATCTACCATACACATGTCCATGCACACAGATCCAATTACTTTTGCACGTTTGCCATTAATAAGCACCTCTCCTACGCCATTTCCAAAAGCTCTACCATAACCATCGGCATAACCAATTTTGATGGTAGCAATTTCTGCATCGTGAGTTAACACTCCTCTTCTGCTGTAACCAATACTTTCTCCTTTTAATACTTTACGTACTTGCGTAACGGTAGTTTTAAGTTCGGCTACTCGTTGCAATTCGTGTTCAAAATTACCAACATTTTCTACACCATACAAACCTATACCTAAGCGTACCATTTCATAATGAGACTCTGGGAAACGTAGTATGGCTGCGGTATTGGCAACATGCCTCAGCGTGTCATAATGCAAATTGTTTCGCAAACTTGCATACATTTTATCGAACTTATTTAATTGCTCTTTAGTAAACGCATCGTGTTCATTAGATTCTGATGCTGCTAAATGTGTAAATACAGATTTTACCTTTATGGCTTCGTCGTTCAACAACTCAACTATGCTTTCAACATCAGCTAATTCGAAACCTAATCTGTGCATCCCAGTATCTAATTTTAAATGGATTGGATATTGTTTAATACCGTTTAGTTTCAAATGGTTTATAAAAGATTTTAAAATTTGGATGCTGTAAATTTCGGGTTCTAAACAATTGGAAATTATTTTTTCGAATGCATTACTTTCGGGGCTCATCACCATTATTGGTAAATGTATTCCCTCTTTGCGTAAGGCCACTCCTTCATCGGCATACGCCACCGCCAAATAATCTACTTTGTTGTATTGTAAAACGTTCGCAATTTCAAAACTTCCACTGCCATAAGCAAAGGCTTTAACCATTACCATTACTTTTGTACCGGGCAATAATTTCGAACGGTAAAAATTTAAATTATGTACAATGGAATTTAAATTTATTTCCATTACGGTATCGTGCACTTTCTCTTCTAACCTACTGGCAATTTTTTCGAATGCGAAAGTTCTAGCTCCTTTAATTAATACCCCTTCCCTACTGAAATCTAATGCAGGCAATGCTTTCAATAATTCGTCTGTATTTTTAAAAAACTGTTTTTCCATCGAAAACAGATGTGCATTCGATGAAATTTCTTCACCAATTCCTATAATTCTGTTGATGTTGTGTGATTTAAAATAAGTGGCCATGAGCTCATAAACCGGCTCATTAGCACCGTGTATCATATCAGAAATAATAATGGTTTTACGCTCATGTTTTTGCTGATTTAAAAAATCAACAGCCATGTATAAAGATGAAATATCGGCACTGTAACTATCGTTTATAATGGTAGATTGTTGTATGCCTTGTTTCATTTGCAACCTCATGGGTATAGATTGAAGTTGAAGCATACGAGCTTGTACTAGTTCTATACTATATCCTAAACACAAGAGTGTAGCAGCACAAATCACACAATTTTCTATAGAGGCATCATCGTTAAAATTCAATTGAATTTTAAACTCTTTAAAATGATAATAAGCAGTTAATTCTGTACCTTTTTCCTTTTTATCTGTTTTAATTATCTGCAAATCTGCTTCCTCATGCAAACTCCAAGTAAAAGATTTTTCGAGCTCTATTAGGCCCGCAGGTACATAGTTTTTACCATAAATAATTTTAGATGAGTGTTTAAATAATTTCAATTTTTCATGCAGCTTTGCCTCTCTCGATTCAAAACCTTCATCGTGTGCAGCCTTTATATTGGTTAAAATGCCAATGTTTGGTTTAATAATTTCTTCTAAAGCATCCATTTCATTCATAGTGGATATGCCTGCCTCAAATAATCCCATTTGGTAAGCATTGCTCATTTGCCATACAGAAAGTGGCACCCCTAATTGCGAATTATAACTTTTAGGACTTCTAACAATCGATTTTTCTGGTGATATTAACTGATATAACCAATCTTTCACGATGGTTTTACCATTACTTCCAGTTATGCCTATAACTTCGTAATTAAAATGTTTACGATGGTACGCTGCTAATGTTTGTAATGCTTTTAGAACATTTTTTTGTAAATAGAAATTGGCATCAACAAAGCTGGAAGTATTAAAATTAACATCGCTAATTACAAAATTACGAACTCCCTTATTATATAATTCTGAAATGTATAAATGTGCGTCTTGTTTACCTGGTAATGCAAAAAATATAGAAGCTTCAGCATGTATTAATTTACGACTATCTATAAGCAACCAAGTAATTTCCGAGTTAGGTTGCACTAATTGCTCAGTGTAATCCCAAATATGAGCTAATTGTGCCGCAGTGTATTGATGTTGCATATTCAAATATCGAAAAAATAAAAGGCTTTTTTCGAAAATTCGAAAATTCGACATTTCGAAACTTCGAAAATTCGAAACTTCTCTCACAGAATTTTCATTACTTTTGCCAGTATGCATTTTCAAAAATTGCAAGAGTTAAATGGTAAAAGTTTACGATAAAAAATCTGCAAAAGTAAAAATCGAACAATACTGCGCCTACCAAGAACGCAGTCAGCAAGAGGTGCGCGACAAGTTGTATGATATGGGTTTGCACCAAAAAGAGGTGGAAGAATTAATATCAGAGCTTATTACCAGTAATTTCTTAAATGAAGAGCGTTTTGCCATCGCATTTGCAGGCGGTAAATTCCGAATGAAGCAATGGGGCAAAATCAAAATAAAACAACACCTGAAACTAAAAAAGGTAAGCGATTATTGCATCAAAAAAGC
>JAGVEE010000301.1 GCA_020058405.1 Sphingobacteriales bacterium | reverse complement strand
GTTCGGCACTGGTTACGGCGGCGTAATTCGTTACGATGGAAAATCCTTTACAAATCTTACAACCGCTCAGGGGCTTGTAAATAATAGTGTTTGGAGCATCACCGAAGATAAAACCGGAAATCTCTGGTTCGGCACTAATGGCGGGGTAAGTTGTTACGATGGCAAATCCTTTATTAATTTCACAACCGCTCAGGGGCTTGCAAATAATACTGTTTGGTGCATCACCGAAGATAAAACCGGAAATCTCTGGTTCGCCACTAATGGCGGGGTAAGTTGTTACGATGGCAAATCCTTTACTAATTTTACAACCGCTCATAGGCTTGCAAATAATACTGTTTGGAGCATCACCGAAGATAAAACCGGAAATCTCTGGTTCGGCACTGTAGAAGGAATTAGCTTTTTGCCTGTGCAGGAAACCAAGAAGTTGCAAGAAAATAATGATAAAGTGAAGGGCCAAGGCAGTACTTTATCGATACTATTTAAAAGTTTTAAAATCTCAGACGGTTTGCCAGATAATTATGTTACGCAAGTAATGCAAATGCCAAACGGTAAAATAGCAATTGGTACTAACTTAGGCATTACGCTCTTTACTATTTCTAAGGATGGCAAGCAATTAACCGATTTAGAAATATACAATACCAATACCGGCTATCCGGTAAAAGATGTGAATGGAGGGCACAATGCGATGTACTTAGACAGCAAAGGGATTATTTGGGCGGCTACAGGATCAGAAAAAACTGCTTTGATTCGATTTGATTATGCAGAATTGCACAAGAGTAAAGAACCACCGGCATTAGTAATACAATCCATAAAAGTGAAGGATGAAAATATTTGCTGGTTCAATCTGCAAACCAAAGGTATAAGAAAAAACTCTGAAGACAGTTCGGCAGCCTTGTTGCAGGAATTTTTAGCTTACGGAAAAACGCTTGCGACATCCGAAAACGATGCTGTTTTAAAACGATTTGGCAACATTCAATTTGACAGCATAACCCCATTTTATCCGCTGCCTAAAAGCTTAGTCTTGCCTTATGAGCACAACCAAATAGCCTTTGAGTATGCAGCTATTGAAACGGACAGACCTTTTTTGGTAAAATACCAATACATGCTGGAAGGATATGATGAAGACTGGAGCCCTATTACCAACAAGAGCAATGCCAACTTTGGTAATATCTATGAAGGTAAATACACCTTTAAACTCAAAGCACAGGCTGCCAATGGAGTTTGGTGCGAACCTATCACTTACACTTTTCAAGTATTGCCTCCTTGGTACCGCACTTGGTGGGCTTATTTGATTTATGCATTATTGTTTTTATTGGCCTTGCGAATTTTTAGTAATTGGCGTGAACGCCACCTGAGGGCAGAAAAGGAGAGGCTGGAAAAGACGGTCGAAGAAAGAACGGTAGAAGTGGTGAAAGAAAAAAACGAAGCCAACAAACAAAGACAACGCAGCGATGAATTACTGCTCAACATCCTTCCGCAAGAAGTAGCGGAAGAACTAAAATCAAAAGGAGAGGCCGAATCCAAGCTAATTGATAATGTAACGGTTTTGTTTACCGACTTTAAGGGCTTTACTGCAATGTCTGAGCAGTTAACAGCAAAAGAATTAGTGCGTGATATTCACGAATGTTTTTCGGCTTTCGACCACATTATGGAGAAATACGGCATGGAGAAAATTAAAACCATTGGTGATGCATACATGGCAGCCGGTGGCTTGCCAACTGTTAACGAAACACATGCAACAGATGCCGTAAACGCAGCCATCGAAATACTCCAGTTTATTGAAGATGGCAAATCCCTCAAAATTACTAAGGGCCTACCTTATTTCGATATCCGAATTGGTGTGCATACCGGTCCTGTGGTAGCCGGCATTGTAGGCGTAAAAAAGTTTGCCTACGATATTTGGGGAGATACAGTAAACACCGCCAGCCGTATGGAAAGCAGCGGCGAAGCAGGGAAAGTAAATATCAGCGGAACAACCTACGAGTTGGTGAAAGATCAATTCATATTTACACACCGAGGAAAAATACAAGCCAAGGGCAAGGGCGAATTGGATATGTATTATGTTGAGGGTAGGATTTGAAAAGAGTACATCCGATTCCACCAGCTCGCCAAGCCGCAAACCCTTGTATACAATTAAAACAAAAGTAATGAAGAAGACGATTTTTTTTATTCTTATTAATTTTACTATTTGTATCAATGTTTTAGCCCAGAATTTTAAGGACCTTAGATTGAATATTGGATTTCAGGGAAACTTACCGGAAAGACTTTTTAACAGTAATATCCCCATATATAATAATAAGAATGGAGGAGGAGGTATTCATATATACCCGAAATGGTTTTACAATAAACAAAATTCTGTAGGTGTAAATATTGAATATAATATTGTTACAGAAAACTATCAAACCGACGCAATTGGTGTATTTAACATTATTTCTATTTGCCCGACATTAAATCATTACTTTTTTCAGTCTAAAATTAGACCATTTATAGGAATCGGAGCAGGAACTTATAGCGTACTTTTTCACACACCGAAATTAAATGTTGGTTTTAAATCATTAATAGGATTGAGTATATACCAATATGTTGATATTAGCTTAGAATATAATCGAATTCTGAACAAAATTAATATTGATCCTAAGGTAATGGGCGACTTTGATAATTATTACTTGGGAATAAAAGCAAGTGTTAGCCTTGGATTGATAAAAACAAAGAATTAAATGCATATATTAATTAATTTTGGAAATACTATTATAAAAATGGGGGTGTAATAGACAATCGCTTTTTTAGAGAATCAATTAGTTTTACGATACTTACAAGGACGAATCAAAACTCT
>JAGVEE010000317.1 GCA_020058405.1 Sphingobacteriales bacterium | reverse complement strand
CAAAATAAAGTATTGGATTTAAATCCAATATACAAAACATTTGTGATCCCAAATTTTATAGATATAAATGTCCCACTTATTAAAAAATCTAAAAGCACAACTTTTCGGATTTTATTTTTAGGAAGAATACATCCCAAAAAAGGATTAGATGTATTGCTGAAATCATTAAATAAATTAGAATTTAATTTTGAGCTTAACATAGTAGGGGAAGGAGAGTCTGATTATTTAGGTAGTCTGAAAAAAATAATAAATGAAAATAGTTTATTTGATAAAGTTAATTGGTTAGGAGCGAAACACGGTTTAGAAAAGCATGAGCTTTATGCGAACTCAGATTTAATGGTACTTCCATCTCACGATGAGAATTTTGCAAACTCAGTGTTAGAATCATTAATGTTTGGAACACCTGTAGTGATTTCTACAAATGTTGGACTTTCTGACTTTGTAAAAAGTAATAACTTAGGTTGGGTATACAACGGAAATGAAAATGAATTGGCAGCTTGTATAGAAAATGCCTACTTGAATTCTGAAAATCGTGATTACATTGAGAATAATTCTAGAGAAATGGTTCTAAAAGAATTTAACTCCTTGAAACTAACACAAGATTATTTAAATAATTACACAAAATAATGACATTAAAACTAGCAGTTGTAATTTTAACTTTTAACGAAGAAAAAAACATTACTAAATGTTTGGAAAGCGTAAAAAAATTAGCAGCTCCTATTTTTATTATTGATTCATATTCTACAGACAATACAGAAAAAATTGCATTCACTTATAATACACATTTTATCCAAAATAAATTCAGCACCCATACTTTACAATGGAAATTTGCATTACAAACAATACCAGATGATATTGATTGGGTTTTAGGATTAGATGCAGATCAAACCTTATGTGAAGAGTTGCAAGATGAATTAATTGAATTGTTTAACACCTCAAACGAACTACCATACTCAGGTTATTACATCCGCCGAAGGAATTATTTCCTAGATACTTGGATTCGTTTTGGTGGATATCAAAATAGATATTTATTAAAATTATTTAAAAAGGATACTGTTTTTTTAGATGAATCGGAGTTGATGGATCATCATTTTTACGTGAACGGTTCAACTGCGCGTTTAAAAAATGATATTTCTGAAAATAATTTAAAAGAAAATTTAGAATTTTGGAAACTTAAGCATGTTAAGTATGCAGAATTACAAGCTAAAGAAGAGTTTGAAAAGTTATTAAACAACAAAGGGAAATTATTTGGTAACCAAGATCAAAGAAGGTTATTTTTAAAAAGTCTTTGGAATAGAATGCCACTATTTATTCGCCCACTTTTATATTTTTTATTTAGATACTTTTTATTAGGTGGTTTTTTGGACGGTAAGATTGGATCAAAGTTTCACTATTTACAAGGGTATTGGTATCGTAGAAAAGTAGATGAAAACATCTATAAATTAAAATCTAAAAAATATAAGTATTACCAAGAACTTTTTTTTGTTTCACGTTTTGTAATTTTATTTACCATACTTTATTACTTTAATATTTTTTTTATTGGATTAACGGGTGAAGGTGGAAGTTTCTACTCATCTTTTATTGATGAACATCTAAATTACATACGTTGGCTAAGAGATTCAATTATTTATTTCTCGTCTATAATACTTAGTTTTTTTAATTACGAAACGATACGTTTACCTTATCATTTAAAAATTATTGATGGAGTTAGAGTTGGAGTTGGATATTCTTGCCTTGGATATGGTCTAATGAGTATGCATATTGCTTTAGCACTTTCTTATCCATTTAGAATTAACCTGCGAAGAAAATATCTAATCTACGGCTTACTTGCTATTTATATTATAAATGTAATAAGAATAGCTGCAGTAGGGATTGTATATACAGAAATTAAAAATTTAAAAATCGACCATCATTTAATATTTAATATTGTTGCATATTTATTAATATTCATGATGATGGTATATTCAATTAAATTAAATTCAGAAAATGAAAATACTAGGACTTAATGCTTACCACGGAGATGCTTCCGCATGTTTGTTAATAGATGGGCAAATAATTTCTGCTACCGAAGAAGAAAGAATTCGCCGCTTAAAACATTGGGCTGGGTTTCCCACTGAAGCAATAAAATTCTGTTTAGAGGATTCAGGATTAAAGCTATCAGATATAGATGTTATTACTATTTCAAGAGATCCATACGCAAATTTTGGATTAAAAGTTTTACATGCCTTGAAGAACAGGCTAAGTATATCTAACATAAAAGATCGTGTAACTAATTTGCAAAAAGCAATGAATTTAAAAGATGAGTTTGCTTTACATTTTCCTGATGACTTTAAAAATTTCAGAGGCAAAATTGTTAATGTAGAACACCATCGTTCGCATTTAGCAAGTGCCTATTTCGTATCACCTTATGAAGAATCAGCAATATTATCGATTGATGGATTCGGCGATTTCTCTTCCTTGATGTCTGCATATGGCAAAGGCAATCAATTTCAAGTATTAGATCAAGTAAATTATCCTCATTCTTTGGGGGTTTTTTATACCGCCTTTACTCAGTATTTGGGATTCCCACATTATGGTGATGAGTATAAAGTAATGGGTCTTGCACCATACGGAACTGCTAATTACAAAGAGCAAGTTCGTAAAGTAGTTTCATTAACTAATGATGGTTTATTTAAATTAAATATGGATTATTTTAATCATACTAAACAAGGGGTAAACATGACATGGACAGATGGTTTACCACATGTTGATTCTATGTTCACTGATATGTTTATAAAAACATTTGGGCCTAATAGAACAAAAGAGGAGGAGCTAACGCAATACCATAAGGATTTAGCAGCCAGTGTCCAAGCCGTTACAGAGGAAGTTATTTTTCATATAGCAGAAAATTTAAGAAAGAAAACAGGTTCCGAAAATTTATGTTTAGCAGGTGGAGTAGGTCAAAATTCTGTAGCTAATGGTAAGATTATTGCAAATACAGGTTTCAAAAATTTGTACATACCACCAGCTGCGCATGATGCCGGCACTAGCATTGGTTCTGCATTATATTACCATCATCAAACATTAAAAAACAAACGAAACCTGGTTAGTAAAACTGGGTATTATGGTTACCACGCCACCAATGATGAAATAGAAAATACCCTTAAGAAAAACAATGTTACTTATACCTATTTCGAAGATAGAGAAGAGTTAATAGACATAGTTACCGATAAAATTATTGATGCATGTGTAATTGGATGGTACCAAGGCAGAGCTGAATTTGGCCCGCGTGCATTAGGCCACCGATCTATAATTGCAGACCCTCGTAGAAATGATGCAAAAGAAATTTTGAATCTTAAAATAAAAAGAAGAGAATCATTTAGACCATTTGCCCCTTCAATTTTAGAAGAAAAAGTAGCAGACTATTTCGAGAAAACGGATGAAGTTCCATTTATGGAAAAAGTGTTTGTAATTAAACCCGAAAAAAGGGCTGATATACCAGCGGTTACACATGTTGATGGTACAGGTAGATTACAATCTGTAAATAAAAACTATGAGCCAATGTACCACAGATTGATTGAAAGATTTTATGAAAAAACAGGCGTTCCTATTTTATTAAATACTTCTTTTAACGAAAACGAACCTATTGTAAATACACCACAAGAGGCACTTGATTGTTATTTGAGAACCAAAATGGATGTACTAGTAATGGGTAATTTTTACATATGCAGATAAGTAAAGAGAAAATTATTTACTTGCTAATTTTTATTTTTATTGCAAGCCTGTTTATAGTTTTTGCATATAATGGATACCCATTGTTTGGTGGCGATAGTTACAGTTTCATGCCCACCGCTATTCATTTAAATAGAGGCGATGGATTAATCAATACTCTATATACACCAACGGGTAGCGAGAAAATGTTATTCTACCCTCCCTTATTTCCATACCTCCAAAGTTTACTACTATTTACTAACAAGCCCAATGAACTATTTATAAGTCTAAGTATTACAAGTATTTTATCTTTGTTTATAATGATGATGGTGCTATCTAAATTATTATCGAAAATAAAACCCTCTATTATTAAGTATATTTTGTTTTTTGTAATTAGTGTTGGTATTGCAACAGGATTAGATACTTCTTCTGGAAGGCCTGAAATTTTGTTGAATTTATGGATAAGCTTAGGCCTATTAGTATACGTATATGATGTTAAAAAACAAGATTATTTTTTTGGCATACTCTTAACCTTAATAGGGTTAACTTCTCCTATTACAGGTATCTATATCTCTGTAATTTTACTAATGCTATTTATACATCGTAAAAAACAATTAAGTAATTATTTAAAACTGCTTAGTTCTAGTTTTCTTGTTTTTATTATATTTCTTTTAGTATACCCTTATTCATTCATAGAATTAATTCAAACTATGATAGCTGAAGCACAGAAAATCGTATTTTCTCGTGATGATGTGTATTCACTCAAAGAGTTTATTAAATACCATTTTATATATCCATCATATACTTTTTACTTTATTCTGTTTTTTATAAGTGTAGTGTCAATAATTAGATATGTATATAAATCATTAACTAAAATTACACTTTTAATACTCTTAGTAGGATTACTGTTTTACTTCGGATTTAGAAATTTAGCTACAAATTATTACGTTTATAATATTTATTTGATTTATGTATTTGTTGTGATTAGCATTTTACTTAAGTATAGATATAACTTAACTTTAGTATTAATTTTTGCTTTAACAAGTATCGGTTTCATACGTAAAACTACTTTGTTTTTTTATTTTTATGATGAAAGAGCCGTTGTAAATACAGTAAATAATTCTTTAAAAGATTTTAACATTGTAAATTATGCAGAAAACGCATCGTTCTGGATTTACAAATATTATACCAACAAAAACATTGAAACATCCAATAAATACTATATTTACCAACAAGCTTTTAGTTCGGGTGTTTTATTTAAAGAAAGCGATTCTGTAAT
>JAGVEE010000271.1 GCA_020058405.1 Sphingobacteriales bacterium | reverse complement strand
TATATTAATATTATCAATTTATTTTGAGCTAGGCAAGGCTTAGCTCATAAGACCTAGCTCATATTGACTTTTTTCGGGGGGGTACAATTAGAAATATGGAAAATAATAAATTTAAACCAATATCAGTACCTACTCCAGATACTGCTAAAGAAAAAAAAGATGAGTATGTGTCTAAAGATGTACATTTTGATTATGAGAATGTAAATTTAGACCGTATTTCATTAAAGAAAGTTAATGAAACAGAAAAACATACTAAGCTTTTTGAAAGTGGTTTTTTGAATAATTTAGACAAATATGAAACAGAAAAAATACAAGTTTCATTAGATGAAATAAATCGTGTTGCGAGTACTATACAAAGATATATAGATAAAATGAAAGAGCTTGAAGAGAAAGGAATACATGTAACTGGAATAAAACATACTTTTGATCAATTAAGATACTCAGGTGCATTGTTTGGCCCTAATGGTGAATTTGGTAAAATAAGAAATCTAAAATTACAAATGGATCTTATTTTGGACAAGATAAATACATTAGAAAATAGCAAAAGTTTTAAAGAATAACTTTGAGCTAGGCAAGGCCTAGTTCAAATCAAATAAATTAATAAAAACAAAACGGGATCTAACCCGTTTTTGTTTTATTTAATTTTATTTCAACACCTGTATCCCTGGAAGTGTACCATTGGCAAGGTAGTCCAGCGTTGCGCCGCCACCAGTTGAGACAAAGGTAAACTTTTTGTGCATTTTCATTTGGCTAATTATCTCTACGGTGTCTCCACCACCAATGATTACCTCGGCTTTTGATTTTGCCAGTAGCTTTAGTAAATCAATGGTACTGTCATCTATTTTCCCCAAAGGTCCGTTCCAAACTATAAGCTTGGCTTTTTCTATTAGCGGTTTTATACGTGTTAGTGTCTCTGTGCCAATATCAACAATACAATCGTCGGCTATTATTTCTTCAACTTCTGTTGATATATATTTTTTGTTATTCTCTACTATTACATCCATTGGTAGCAGTATTTTTGGATTTTTTGCCAAAGCCTTTAATCCTTTGACCCCAGTTTCGGACAATGATGTACCAATTTCAAACCCGCGCTCTTTTAGTAATGTGTTTGCCAGTGCCCCACCAACAAATACAGCATCTGCAGAATCAACGTACTTTTTTAATAGTGGTAGTTTGGTATCAAATTTTGCTCCGCCGAGAATAAACAAAAACGGGTGTTTTGGTTTTAGTGCTTTGTTCAAGTTTCTTACTTCTTCTTCTAGTTGAAGTCCAGCATAACTTGGCATTAGTTTAGGGACGCCGACAATACTGGCGTGCTTTCTGTGTGATACGGAAAATGCGTCGTTTACGTATATGTCTGCCAGCGATGCTAAAAATCCAGCAAATTTTATATCATTTTTCTTTTCTTCATCAAAGCCACGAATATTTTCTATAAGTAGTATCTCTCCAGCTTGTAATTCGTCAACGCCTTGTTGGATATCCATTGCGTCCATATTTGCATCAAAATAACCTTTGTATTTTTTCTTTGCTAAATACTGCGCTACTGGAAAAAGTGTCTCACTACCGTCGTCGCCAAGATGCGAAATAATAACAACCTTGCCGCCCAATTTTAAAAGGTGATCAAGTGTTGGCAGAGTTTTGTCTATGCGAAATGTATCTTCTATCTTGCCGTCCTTATTAATAGGTACATTAAAATCAGCTCGAAGGAGAACTGTTTTGTCTTTTAGACTTTTGATGCTTTTTATTGATTTCATAATTGTATTTTAACATAATCTCAATATATATGTATATAAAAATAAAACACGTAATTCATTACATGTTTTATTAGTGTATTACCCTGTTATTTCGCTGCAAATTTTACACATTTCAACTTTGTCGAGGCTTGCGCGACCTAGTAAAAAACCATTTATGTGATGGATAGCAAGAATGCTTTTTGCATTTGTACTATTTGCACTGCCGCCATAGAGTATTGGAATTTCGCTACCATTTTTTTTGCCAAAAATCTCTATTAATTTTTTGTGGATGACTATTGCCATTTCATGAATTTCGTTTTCAGTCGCTGGTCTTGTGGCATTGCTCCCTATTGCCCAAACGGGCTCATATGCAACTGTTATATATACGGCATCGGTTTTTTTAAGTCCGCCAAGTGCTGCTACAATTTGCTCTTCGACTTCTTGAATGTAGTTATTACCGTCTCTAACTTTTTCACCGACACACAAAATAGTGTGCATTTTTTCTTGGATTAAATTTTGGACTTGGTCTTTTATGTTTTCATTTGTTTCGCCCATACCGCGGCGCTCACTATGCCCAACTAATGCTCCGCGTGCACCTACGGATTTAATTTGAGTTGCTGATATTTCACCCGTATGTGCGCCATTATTCGTACTACTCACTTTTTGGCTATACAGCATTGTTTTTGTTTTTAAACTTTTTTTACCTTCAGTAATAAAAACAGGACTAACACAAAGACCAAAAGATATTTTTTTGTGCCCTAATGCCAATTTGTTCCACAAGCTGTATATCTTTTTAACTTCTGCTACTGTGTTTGGGTTTTGTTTTAAATTACCAATTATGATGTGTTTTGTTTGCATATACTATATTATATCTCTTTAATAAGATTCTCGCCATTTTGTTATCTCAAAAGTTCCTGACGGGCCACTAGTAAAAAGTAAATTTGCAAGCCCGCTTTCATAGCTAATCGTTGTGGCCCCAGAGAGTATTACTTTGTAGCCTGTTGCGGATTTGGCACTAGCTGATCCTGAAAAGTTTACAAAGCCGTTTGGTGCATACAATACTACAGCTCCTGCGGCTCCTGATATATCTATAGCATTTAATGAACTACAGCTTGAGCTTGTTGGACAATTACTGTTTGTTATCATTAAAATATAACTACCAGTTGTTCCTGAACCAGTAACGGGACTACTCCCAGCTATTGTTATTCTGCCGTCTGCGATAATTGCTCCCGAGTTTGCGCCATATGCTGGAGCGAGTCTTACCTGTCCAGCGCCGCTTATGCTTATGTTTCCAGTAACATAGAGAGTTCCGGTGACATATAATATACCGCTCCCATTAACGGTTAAATCTCCAACTATTTTTTGTGGACCAAGATAAACAGTTGATGAACCACCAATAGAATAATTACCTGTATATGTTCCACCAGCTGTTGCTTCATTTTTCCAGTCTGATATGTTTCCTGTGGTTATTGCTGGAGATTTATATACTGGTACGGGTAATGTTGTATTACAAACAGTATTATTACCTACACCAACTTGGCAATAATTTGTACCAGTTGTATTTGTGTATCTTATTGTATATGCTTGTGCATTACCTGTTCCACCGGTACCAATGTTCATTCTATTCCAGATACTACCCGATGATCCTTCTATGAGACCTGTTTGGCCACCAAGAAAGATTTTAAAATAAACGTCGTTTACTAAGTCATTTGTAAATATTGTACTATACTGACCATAGACTCTCCTGCCAAGAGCATAGCCCCCAGTATTTGCACCTACTTGGTAGTATCTTGTTCCATTAGTTGCTGCATTAATAACAAGCCAATAGGTAACTCCGGGTGTTAGACTTGGGTTATAGTTTAGCGATACATCAACCCAGTTATAAGATGTTGTAACACTTGATGCTAAAAGCGTACCTGATGCAATGTAATTATTACTAGGCATACCCGAGCCATTGTCTGTTGCTATATGAACTGTTGCGTTTGCGGGTGTACTTACTTTTCGTATGTATAAAGATACTTTATTTATTGGCGAGGATGAAGATACAGTAAACGATTGCATTGTGTCTTGCGATGCATTTGCTTGTCCAATGTTTATGTTTGTTGTTGGTATAATGGGCGAGCTGTTTTCTTGGTCAGCGGTCATTGCTGGAGCATTGGCAGATATTGCCGAGCCTGTTATAAAAGATGATGATGATCCACGTACTGGGCCATTGCTGTATATATTTCCATTGATACCACTACTGCCTGTTAATTCTACTCCACCAAGCCCAGCTTCTATTCCGTAATTAAATCCAATACCAGGTACTTCATTTACTGAGATGTTAAATATTTTATAAATATTTTTTAAGGATGATAAAGAGTTTATGTTTTTAGTAGTACTGCCGGTTGTTGTGGTTGTGGTTACTGTTGCCCAAGAATTATTTAAATTAATAATAGCTGGGGTGTTTAAATTATTTTTAAGTCTATATACTGCATCTTCTACCCCTGATTCAACACCAGCTATAGTGCTTCTACTTGTTGATATTTGGTTAGTACCTTTTATTTTTTTAGAAACCGGACTTGTTTGATTTACAATAATTGCAGATGTAACAACAACAAAAAAAAGAACAGTAACTAAAAGCGCATTACCTCTCTCTTGTAAATTGATTTTCATATGTTTATAGTATACTCTTTTGTTTTATGTATGTTAATAGTACTAATGTCTATTTTTTAGAATGCAAATTGTAGAATACAAAAACACAAAAGCCCCCAAAGGGGGATTTTGCGAGGCATTTGTTATAGGTTGGTATTAGCTAGTAACCATCTAGAGTAATTACAGTTATGATGAATGTTTCATCTTTTAGACTTTTAATGTTATTGATTTCATATATGTTACTGTAAATTTTACACATTTCAACTTTGTCTATGACTTGCGCGGCCAAGCAGAAATCTATTTATGTGCTGAATAGTAAGAATGCTTTTTGCGTTTCTACTATTTGCGCTGCCGATATAGAGTATTAGAATTTAGCTCTTAATAAGATTCTCGCCATTTTGTTATTTCAAAAGTTCCAGCAGGCCCAGTTGTAAAAGATGAGTTGCTTAATCCATAGTCATATATTAGTTGACTAGAGTCATTTAAATTAATGTTATAACCAGTAGCTGATATTACTCTTGATCTGCCTAGTATGTCTATTGTGCCATTTGGGGCATACAGTATACCACCTCTATTGGAGCCTTCAAGAAATATACCACTAGGACTTGAACTTGTTGTTAAAAGCATTATAAATCCTCCCGCTGTACCTGAACCTTCAAGCACCGAACTTAACTTTGCTGTTATTTTTCCGTCAGCAATAATAAATCCATCATTACTACCATAAGAAGGAGTAAGTTTTACTTTAGAACTCTGACCGATAATTATATCGCCTGTAACCCATAATCCACCTGTTAATGTAACTGTAGAAGATATCCCTATTGTTAAATCTCCAACTATTTTTAAAGGTCCAAGACTTGCATTCTGGCTATTGCCAATTGTATAATTTCCTGTATGTGTTCCACTCAGTGCAATTTCATTTTTCCAACCTAATATAGTTGCGTCACTAATTGGCATTGGTACTTGTTGTGGCAATCCAGCGGATGTGTTACAAGATTTGTTATTACCAACACCAGTTTGACAGAATAAACTACCAGTTATTGTAGAGCTTTGGACTGTATTTGACCACGCGTTACCGCCAATATATATACTATTTATATCGTTTATACCACCTGTATATATTCCAAAATACATATCATTTATACCCGCACTCCATATATTTGTTGATGTGTTTCCAGATTTTAATACTCCTCCTGAATAAAAGTTGTTTGATAGAACCTGGTAAAAACTAGAAGAATTTACTCCTGTATCTAGAACTATCCAATATGTTACTCCAGAAAGTAATTGTATATTTACATTTGGTCTTATGTCTGCGTTTGCAAAAGATGTTTGAACACCATTACGTTTTAGTGTTCCCGTTGCTAAAATAGCACCAGTTGGTTCCCCGGCATTATCTGCTACTATTTTTAAAGTTATATCACTAGGTAAACCTATTCTTCTAATATATACAACAATTTTGTTAAGCGCACCTGTGGTTGGTACTGTAAAACTCTGCGCAAGGTCTTGGTCTGCGGTTGTTCTACCTAATTCTTTTGTTATTGTTACGTAAGGTGCTGCCGTGTTTAAAACAGCGGTTTGCAATGGATCAGAAGGCATAGAATTGGCAACTGTGACATTACCTGATATTGATCCATTTCCTGTTACTAGCCCATCTCCTTTTATTGGACCATTTGAATAAACATTTCCAATAATATCTGCGCTACCCCGAACGGTCAATCCACCTTGGCCAACTTGGACCCCGTAGTTTAAAGAGTTACCAGCTGTTTGTTTTATTGAGATATTTAATATTTTGTTTATATTATTTAAAATAGATGTCGAACTGATATCTTTTCTTGTCAATGATGTGTTATTTATTGATGTGCTTGTTGTCCATTAATTATTCAAATTAATAATACCTGGTGCACTTAAATTGTTTTTAAGTCTATAAATTGCATCTTCGGCACCAGATTCAACACCAACCATAGTACTTCTACTTGTTGATATTTGGCTGGCCCCT
>JAGVEE010000071.1 GCA_020058405.1 Sphingobacteriales bacterium | reverse complement strand
TTTGTTTAAAAACAAATAGCAGCGCTAAAGCACAAAACTCAAATACCAGAAAATTAATTCCAAGACTTTGCTTATAGAATAAGTAGGAAAATAAGATAGCTAGTGCTAATGTAGAAGCAATTTTTGATTTGGGCGACATATTACTTTTTGCAATATAAACTCCTTACTCAAAAAAATAGTATACAAGGTGTTAAATAACTTAACACCTTGTAATATCCGCACCAATAGCTTTTAAGCGTTGTTCAATGTCTTGGTAACCTCTATCAATTTGTTCAATATTAGAAATCGTACTCTTACCTTCTGCAGATAAAGCGGCGATTAACAAGGATACTCCTGCACGAATATCTGGCGAAGTCATGGATATTCCACGTAAAGGATTTTTACGTGCCAATCCAATAATGTTTGCTCTGTGTGGATCGCATAAAATAATTTGTGCACCCATGTCTATCAATTTATCAACAAAAAATAAACGGCTTTCGAACATTTTCTGATGGATAAGTACCGAGCCTTTTGCTTGGGTAGCCACTACTAAAACAATACTCAATAAGTCGGGAGTAAAGCCCGGCCAAGGTGCATCGGCAATGGTTAAAATAGAACCGTCAATAAATGTTTCTATTTCGTAAATATCTTGTGAAGGAATGTAAATATCGTCGCCACGGCGTTCTAATTTAATGCCTAATTTTTTAAACACATCTGGTATTACTCCTAAATGTTCGTAGCCCACATTTTTTATGGTAATTTCAGATTGTGTCATGGCTGCAAGGCCAATAAAACTGCCTATCTCAATCATGTCTGGTAACATACGGTGCGAGCAACCGCCTAAATATTCTACCCCTTCAATGCTTAATAAATTTGAGCCAATACCCGTAATTTTTGCACCCATCGAATTCAACATTTTACATAATTGCTGAATGTAAGGTTCGCATGCTGCGTTATAAATAGTAGTGGTTCCTTTTGCTAATACAGAAGCCATTAAAATATTAGCAGTTCCTGTAACAGAAGCTTCATCTAACAGCATAAATGTTCCTTTCAATTCAGATGCATCTACACTAAAGAAAGAATCTTTCGGGTCGTAGTTAAATTTAGCTCCTAATTTCTCAAAACCTAAGAAATGGGTATCCAATCTGCGTCGCCCAATTTTATCGCCTCCTGGGCGTGGAATATAAGCTTGTTTAAAGCGTGCCAACAAGGGGCCCACAATCATTACAGAGCCTCGTAATGCAGAACCTTTTTTCTTAAAAGTATCGCTCTTAAAAAAATTAAGATCTATGCTATCTGCTTTAAAAGTATAAGTGTCTTTAGATTTGCGTTCTACTTTTACACCCATATCACTCAATAAATCGATGAGTTTGTTTACATCAACAATGTCTGGTATGTTAGAAATTGTTACTTCTTGGTCTGTTAATAAAACCGCTGAAATAATTTGTAGAGCCTCGTTTTTAGCACCCTGTGGGGTAATTTCTCCTTGGAGTCTGTTACCACCTTGTATTTCGAAAGTATCCATAATAAAAAAATCCTTTATCGGGTTTGAAGATAAAGGATTTTAAATGATTCAAGAAAATAATATTTTCACAAATGTCGATATTATTTAATATCTACTTTTTCCGTTGTTTTTACGATTGTTATTGTTGTTATTATTGTTATTGCGATTGTTGTTATTGTTGTTGTTTCGTTGTTTGAAATTATTCTGACGGGCTTTGTTAACTGTAGGTCTTACTTCCACTTTGTTTAAATGGATGTTCTCCTCAATCTCCAATTCACCTTTAGAAAGCAATTTTAAATCACTAATAATGGTATCATCACTCACTGTATCTTTGTTCCAAGTTACGTACGACATTTTCATGAAGTTAGCGATGGAAGCAACCATTTGCGATTTGCGCTCTGGTTCATCTGTAATTTCTTTCGCCTTTTCAATCATCAACTCAACCGTTTTACCGTAATGTTTGTATTTTATTTTATTTAACGGATAAGGTACTCGCTGAGGTTTAGTATCTAAAGATTCCTTAGATGGAATAGGATAGGGCGAATCAACATCTAAATCGAAATCCGCAATGATGAATAAGTGATCCCAAAGTTTATGTTTAAAATCGGCAACATCTCTTAAATGTGGATTCAAAAAGCCCATTAAATCAATTACTGCTTGGGCGTGTTTATTGCGTTCTTCCTTACTTTCTAGGGTTTTTATATACTTTACCATGTTCTGTATGTTTCTTCCATATTCAGAATAAAGTAAAGCAGGTCTTGTAGTATTATAATCAAACATATTTCATTAGCTAATTAGCTAATTAGCCGATTAGCTAATTAACTATGCGCAATTTAGCAAATTTTAGCAAAAGTTGCTTTTTTCCTACTTGTTTAAATTGAATGGTTGTTTTGATGTCGCCGCTTGCGCCTTCCATCTCTAATACGGTACCAAACCCAAATTTCTGATGTTCTACTTCCATACCCACCGCAATTTGCTTTGGGTCTGAAGCTACAAAATCCTCCGAAGCTACGTGGTTATAAGGTTTTGCGAGGGTGCTTGCTTGCATCATTGGCTTTGCTTTGCCAACTGTTGCGGTATAACTTTGTCGATCGTCGTCAAAAAAAGTAGAGCTGGCAATGGGTTTTTGCAGGTAATTTATTTCTAAATATTTCGGGTCTATTTCTTCTAAAAACCTACTTGGGTCGCAAGAAATGGGCGAGCCCCATTTATACCTCGATACTGCATAACTCAAGGTTAACTTGCTCTCTGCTCTTGTAATTGCTACATAAAACAACCTGCGCTCTTCTTCTAAATCGGCTCTAGAATGCAAAGCCATTTGAGATGGAAAAAGGTTTTCTTCTAAACCTACTACATACACATGCGGAAACTCTAATCCTTTTGCAGAGTGTATGGTCATTAAAGAAACGGTGTCTTTATTTTCTTCTTCCTTCTTTTCATC
>JAGVEE010000090.1 GCA_020058405.1 Sphingobacteriales bacterium | reverse complement strand
GCACTTGCTAAGCCAGATTTCAACAATACATTTGGCATCATGTTATGCGAAATGGCGCGCACTTCTTTACATGATTCATCTACCATATCAATGGTTTTATCAAACAATATTTTTTTGTCGTCTTTTGTAAATACTAAATTTTCGCTTAGGCTAGAAAGGTTCATACGCACTGCAGAAAATAGTTGCCCAATGCCATCATGCAAATCACCTGCAATACGTTTTCGTTCACGTTCTTCTGCTTCAATAATTGCTTTGGTTGATAAGTCTTGTTGCTTTAATATTTCTTTCTGCAAACGATTAGATTCTTTAATTTTATTTCTACTGATGATTAAATAGGCAATGATAATGCTCAATAAAATTAAAGCCATCGCTATAAATAAATAGGTGTTTCGCCTAGATAATTCTAGTGTTTGAATTTTTATTTGTTGCTCTTTTTTCTCAGTATCATATTGTACATAAAGTTCGCTAAGTTTTGTTTCTGCCTCTTTATTATAAACACTGTCTTCTATTTTCTTGCCTTCTTTTAAATAATACAATGCCTTATCAAACATGTTTTGTTTTTCATACAATTGTGCCAGTAATTTATTGCAATCATTTATATATTCTCTTGCATTTATTTTTTTAAAATACAGCATTGCTAATTTATAATTAGCTTCAGACTCCGTGTAGTTTAATTGCAATTGTTGACAATAGGCAATATTTTTATAACAAGAACCAATGCCTAAATTATCTCCTAGCTCTATTCTACTATTTAAAGATTTATTGTAATACTCCATCGCGTTTGAGTATAATTTTTTCTCTAAATAAAGTTGCCCAATGGTATTGTATATTAAAGCTAAATCTGATTTTTTATTTTGTTTCTCCACAATATCTTGCGATAAGAAAGCATATTTTAATGCTAAATCGAATTTCTTAGTCAGTAAATAATACTCAGTATAACTAGAGTATGCAGTTGTCAACAAAGATTTTACTTGCCTGTTATTTGCAATTACATAACTCTCATCAATATATTTTTTTGCAATGGCAAGTTTGTTCATATTTAAATACAAATTACCTAAGTTGCCTTTCACCAAAGCTTGCATTACCGAATCGTTTTTGCTTTCGTAAATGTGCAAGGCTTTCATTAAGTACTCAGCTGCTAGTTTAAATTTACCTTGTTGTTTATAAATGATGGAGATGTTATTGAGAGAGCCTGCTGCTTTTAGATCCATACCCAACTGTAATCTTAGCTGGTATGCTTTTGTATGATAAACGAGTGCCTCATCTAATTGATTGATGCGTGTATAACAATTACCAATGTCTGAGTATGCGAGCGCTATAGCTTTTGTATTGTTAAGCTTTTGAGCCATCACCAGCTCTTCTTTTCCATAATACAATGCTTTGTTGAAATCCAGAAAACCATAGTTCCAACATAAATCGCCGTATGCAATTAATTTTATTGAATCGTTTGTAGAAGTTTTTACTAATACTTCTAAACTGTCAATTAGTTTTTTGTCTTGTGCGTTTGTGGATAGCTGGGTAAAAATAAAAAGGCAAAGTATAATTAGTTTCGTTCTCATTTAAGATTCTTAAGAAAACTAAAACTACCTATCTAAGTATACTCTGAACATACCCACTAATGGGCAATTTTATATCCGTACTAGCTCGGAAGCCCGGTCGGGTTTATGTTGGTATTTGGTATAAAAATAGAAACAAGGGTACCATTATCAGGACTAGAATCCCATTCCACAAATCCCTTTATTAATTGCACTCTGGTGATGATGTTTTTCAAGCCTATGCCTTCAAATTTTTCGGCATTAGTGGTGTCAAAGCCTTTTCCATTGTCTTCTATACTTACACTTATGCCTTCTTCATCTTTATTAATTTGTATATCGAGCCTACTGGCATTAGAGTGTTTAATTACGTTGTTCACCGATTCTTGTATTACTCTATACAACACCGTTTCTACACTGCTATCTAAACTCACATTAATGCCTTCTAACTCTAAATAAACTTTCAGTTTTCTGGAATCTATTTTACTTATAAAATCTTTGATGGCTGTTGATAGACCATATTTGAGCAATACATTTGGCATCATGTTGTGTGATATACTTCGCACTTCGGTACAGGACTCGTCAACCATGGCAATGGTTTTGTCGTACAACAACTTAGTGTCATCATCTTGCATCGTAATGCGATCTGATAAACCCGATAGGTTCATTTTTACTGCAGAAAATAGTTGCCCAATACCATCATGCAAATCACCTGCAATTCTTTTACGTTCATTTTCTTCTGCCTCTATAATTGCTCTAGATGCTAGATCTTGCTGTTTTATAATTTCTAATTGTAGTCTATTAGATTGATTTAATTTATACCGGTTATATATTAAATACAATACCACCAACAATGCTAAAAAAATTAATACCGAAACGATTAAGTATGTGTTTCGCTTGGTAATTTCTAAAGCTTGTATTTTTATTTGTTGTTCTTTCTTATCTGTATCATACTTAGTTTGCATATCGGCAATTTGTTCAGACTTTTTTAAGTTAAACAAACTGTCTTTTAAATTCTGATGAAGTTGTTTGTATTCATAGGCCTTGTCGAATTGTTTTAACGCTGCATAAGACTGTGCAATTAAATTATAAGCGTATTGGATGATGTCTTTGTAACTTACTTTTTCAGCATAGTATATACATAAATTTGCTTGCTCAATAGCCAGTAAATAGTTTTGTTGGGCCTTGTATAACTCTGCCAAATCTAAATAACTCATAGCAATAGCGTTCACATCATTTAGTTTTAATCTTAAATT
>JAGVEE010000409.1 GCA_020058405.1 Sphingobacteriales bacterium | reverse complement strand
ATAACTTGGAACGACCAATCTCAAACCTATAAATTAGGTAAAACAGTTAGATATACTGGTATTCCTGCCTTAGCAGATTCTGCAGTGCAAGATTCAGTATTAAAAGATTTTTCTGCCTTTACATTTGATACCGTAACAGGTTCTTACAAATCAAGATTACAAACCAGAGTAGAATTTTCTGCTCAATATCGTTGGGCAAATTGGTTACACCAAACCATTATTGTTTCAAAACCTATTTATGTTGATAATTTAGATTTAGTATTTATCAATAACATTAGAGTATTTAGAAGAATTAATTTCATTGCCTTAGGTAGTTATAATACGGGAGGATTTGCCTCAGTAGGTGGTCAGTTCTTATGGAGAAATAGAGGCTTAGATTTATATTTTGGATCTGAGAAAGTGTTAAATACTTATCAAGTTTCTCAACAAATTGCAGACCATACCAAGAAACCTAGTTTAGGTTTAGGTGCCGATTTCAACTTCGGTATTGCTTGGGGTTTCGGTCGTTGTCCTCGTAAACAAGCACAACCACTTGCTGCAATGCCAGCAGATTCGGATATGGACGGTGTGTTAGATGTAATTGACGATTGTCCTTACTCAGCAGGTCCAGCAGAAAATAAAGGTTGCCCTTGGCCAGATGTTGACAAAGATGGTACTTTAGATAAAGACGATGCTTGCCCAATGACTGCAGGCCCAGTAGAAAATAAAGGTTGCCCTTGGCCAGATGCTGATAGTGATAGCATTCCTGATAAAGATGATAAATGTCCAACTGCTGCTGGTTTATTAGCAAATAGCGGTTGCCCTGATACAGATGCGGATGGTATTTTTGATGATGTTGACTCTTGTATAAATTCTGCAGGACCAATAGAAAACAAAGGTTGCCCATGGGCGGATACAGACGGTGATGGTATTTTCGATAAAGATGATAAATGCCCTAACGTTGCAGGTCCGGTTGATAATAATGGTTGCCCTGCAATTCCTCAGAAAGTAGAACTTACTGTTGAAGAGCAAGAAGTAATTAATAAAGTGTTTAGTAATTTAAATTTTGAAGTAGGTAAATCTGTTATTTCAGCTTCATCTTACGAATCATTAAAATTATTAAATGAATTGTTAGTGAAAAAACCATCATTTAAATTATTAATAGAAGGTCATACAGATAATGCTGGTAAAGCGGCTTCAAACATGAAGTTGTCTCAAACCAGAGCAGATGCTGTTAAGAAATACTTTACTGATAATGGTGTAGATGCTGCACGTATTACAGCTAAAGGTTACGGCCCTACTAAGCCAATTGCAGATAATAAAACTGCTGCAGGTAAAGCAAAAAACAGAAGAGTAGAGTTTATAATTCTTGAGTAATACTCAGATTAATGAAATAAAAAAACCGATTGTTGTAAAAAGCAATCGGTTTTTTTTATTTATTGAAATAAAACTCTTTTAAATAATAGGGTTCGAAATAAGCAACATCTTCAAATTGTTGTTGCTCGAAATAGGAGAGTGCCTGTGTTTGCATAAACTTAGCCGATGGATACAAACCGTCTATAAACTCTGCATTTTCGTGTTGCTCGTATATCTGCTTTATTTTAGCAGCACCATCCCCAAAAAATAAAACTTTTGAGTTTGTTAATGAATCTGAAAATGTACGTCCATCCACTATTACTGCTTTTATCTCCTCCAATAAAGTTCCTGCTTCAGAATAAGAGCAAGTATACACCTCCATTCTACGTGCATCAATTAATGGAATGTAAATATGATTGTGAGTTGGATTTGCTTTTGCTTGCGCATACAAGGTCTCTAAGCTATTACAAGCAATAAGTGGGATGTTGAGTGCATAGCATAATCCTTTTGCCGTAGAAACGCCAATGCGAAGGCCTGTGTAAGATCCTGGTCCTTTGCCCACTGCCACAGCATCTAAGTCTTGCAGTGTTAAATTTGCTTCTGCTAATACTTGTTCTATAAATAAAGTAATTGAACCTGCATGTATATTTTGTTCTTGTTTTTCGATACAAGAAATTAGTTGATGATTTACACTTAAAGCCACAGAGCAATTAATGCTCGATGTTTCTATCATTAATATGTTCATTAACTTAAATTATAAATCAACTTTAAAATTACAGAAACTAAAAACAAGAATAACACAATTCGAATTTGTGATGGTTTTAATTTATTTGCTAATTGCACACCTATTGGTGATGCTATTAAACTTCCAATGGCTACTGGTATAGCTAGTGAAAATACCAATAACGAACTCGATCCTGCACTTGCAACACTGGTCATTGCATTATAAATAGACGTAAATAAAGCCATAATGCTAATTACTCCCAATGAAATAGAGGTCGCTTTTTTAATGGGCAATTTTATTATATCTGTAAGTATAGGCACTATAATTACTCCTCCACCAATGCCCGAAAAAGCAGCAATGGTACCAGAAATTAATCCAGTAATACTAAGCGATAACATACTAGGGTTTTGTAAATTTTCTTTCTCTATCTTTTTACGTTGTGTAAATATTCTTAAGGCTATGGAGGCTAGAAGTATTATAAAAAAAATGCTAAAACTTTCTTTTGTATACCATGTGCCTTTGCTTATGATGTATGAAAAGGAAATAGAACTCACTGCAGCTGCTAATCCTGCAATTATCATTTCATTGGGGAAGAAATTTTTATTTTTCCATTGCTTGTAACTCCCACTAACACCAGCAAATAAAATCGCAAACATAGAATTTGCGATGATAGATGGTACAATAATGGAGTCTGGAATACCAATTTTGTGCAAGTAATGATTAAATATTAACACATAAATTACTCCGCCACCAATACCCAGTAAGCCTGCTAGTAAGCCTCCTAAGCCGCCAAGTAATAGTAGAATAATTATTTCGTATAAGGAATTCAACGTTTATTAGTTTCCACAAATTTAGTTTTTATTCGACAATTCTTTGCCTTTTAAAATATTTGTGTACATGTTCTTATTCGAAAGTACTTCTATCGCTTTTTTTACTTCCAGGTCGTTTTTTAATGATTGCTGAATTCTTCCTTTTTGATAGTAATACCTAGAAGCAATTTCTTCTTCCAAAATTTCTTTTATTTCTGGTTCAAACTTTAGTAAATCAGCATTTTTATCGTGTAATAATTTAGTTTTAAGCGATTCTAAATCTGCTTTAATGGCATCGTAATATTTCTCTGAAACGGCCGCTTCTTTATAATCATCTAGCATTTTTTCACTTTTCGTTTTGTAGTCGAAATCTTTTGATTTTACGTAATTTATAAAATCTTCATAATCTGATTTAGTTAAACTAAACGATTGAAGTGAAGGTGCTGAAGAATGTTTCGCTACATACCCATTTACATAATCAAAAATGATGTTTTTGCTGAGCAAAGTTTGAGTAACAATTGAATAAGATTGAACGTCTACCGCAATATCAGGTGCAACACCGCCTCCGTCGTATACTTTACGTCCCGACTTCGTTTTAAATTCTTTAATTAATGAATCTGCTACTTTACCAACAGAACCATCCTCGTTTCTATTAGAATAATCCAACGCTTGTATGCATCTTCCGCTTGGGATGTAATATTTTGCAGTAGTTATTTTTAATTGTGCATTGTAACTCAATGGTCGTGTTACTTGCACTAAGCCTTTACCAAAAGTACGCTGACCTATAACTACACCACGATCTAAGTCTTGCACCACACCCGAAACAATTTCTGATGCTGATGCTGAGCTGCTGTTAGTTAATACTGCCAGCGGAATGTTTGCATCTAATGGATCATTAATTGTAAAATATTTTTTATTGGCATCTTTATTCTTACCACGTGTATCAACGGCTAATTCACCCTTATTCACAAATATGTTTGATATGTCTACAGCCTCGTGTAATAAGCCTCCCGGGTTACCACGTACATCTAATATTACACCTTTTAAATTAGGATTCTTTTTTAATTCTGTTAATGCTTGTTTTACTTCTCTACCTGCATTTTGTGTAAAGCCTTTTAATTGAATAATACCGATTTCTTCGTTTATCATTCCATAATAGGGAACATTATTAATTTGAATATCTTCTCTTTTTAACACTACTTTAAAAGGTTTCTCTATGCCTTCTCGTTTAATTAAGATAGCTAACTCCGTGCCTGCCTGCCCTTTTAAAAACTTACTTACTTCATTATTATTTTTTCCGAATAAAGCTTTACCATCAATTTCTACTAACATATCACCTGGGAGTAAGCCAGCTTTTTGTGCAGCAAAACCTTCGTATGTTTCTCTTATGTAAATATTTTTATCTCGCTGAAAAATACTTGCACCCACACCACCGTATTGTCCGGTAGTCATAAATCTATAATCTTCAATTTCAGATTCCGATATATAATTTGTGTAAGGATCTAATGATTCTACCATGGCTTCAATGCCTGTGCGCATAAGCTTTGCCGCATCTACATCATCAACATAATTAGAATTTAACTCTTTATAAGTGGAAGTAAATATTTCTAAATTTTTAGAAATCTCGAAGTAATTATCAACAAAAGCTAAAGAGCTAAGTGAACCTAGGAATATACCTAAGCCGATTACAATTTTTCGTGTACGTGTCATTTTCATTAATCTAAAGGATCATAACCATGCCCTCCCCAAGGGCCACATCTCGCTATTCTTTTTACTGCAATCCATCCACCTTTCCATGGTCCATATTTCTTAATTGCTTGTACCCCGTATTCGGAGCAAGTAGGTGTGTATCTACAAGCATTCGGTAATATAGGTGATATAATTCGTTGGTAAACGCGAATTAATAGGGTGAATAAAAATGCAAACATTTTATAATTTAGTTAATAAACGTTCTAGACCTAAATTTAGTTTTTTTCTGATGGTTGAAGTAGTAATTATTTCGTTACCCGTAAAAATGATCAATAAATGTAGACATCTACCATTTTCTAATAATGATGGATAAAGGAAGTCTTCTTTAGAATGGCGATATACCTCACGAACCTGCCTTTTGATTTTATTACGATCTACCGCTTTTTTGAATTTACGCTTAGGTACGCTTATAACTATTTGTATAGGTGGAATTTGGCTTGGTATTTCTTTAAATACAAACCGAAAGGGATATAAAACAAAAGAAGAACCTTGGCTGTAAAGCTCTTCAATAAGCTTTATACTGCACAAGCGTTCTTCTTTGTTAAAGTAGTATTTTTTCATCGGTTTCGGTATGATTATGGAATGTAATTAAATAGCCCACAATCAAAAACACCCACCAGAAGACTAGCGTTTATGTTTTTTCTCGTCAGATACAGTTAATCTTTTTCTGCCTTTTGCTCTTCTAGAAGCTAAAACACGACGACCGTTTGCAGAAGACATTCTTTCTCTGAATCCGTGCTTATTTCTTCTCTTTCTTTGCGATGGTTGGAATGTACGTTTCATTTCTTTTTATTTCTTAAAACAAGGATGCAAATATAGGTAAGCTAAGTGTAGAATGCAATTTTAATTTAAAATACTAGAATTTATAAGTAAGACCTAATGCAAAAACCTGCTTAAACTGTATTCTAGGCTTGTTTTCTTCAATAAATACGCCTGGACTTTCTTCCACTCGTTTTACAATTAAGATGTCTTGATCGTATAATAAAGTAGAGGTAAGCGATACCGCAAGTAACTTTGTTATCTGAAAAGCAAATATGTTTTCCCAGTTAACATCAATCGCTTGGAAGTCTTCAAAGTTGCCAAACATGTCGATTTTTGACTTTAATTGAATATTGTTTTTAAATACTTTTTGATATTTAACAGAAGCCAATGCTCCAAACTCAAATCGCACCTTTTTACCTGTATCTACTCCATATGCTCCTTGATTCGACAATTGATCGTCGAGCACTGTAGTTATTTTACCTGTAATGGGTGAGAAATAAATACTTAAGCCTTCTAGTGGTCGGTAATCAACACCGGCAGAAATTGTGGTAAAGGAAGGTGCCATGATGTTTGATACATAAATTACACTAGTATCTGTGTAATTAAAACCCTGTGCAAACTGCGACCTAAAATTTAATAAGGTTGAGTAATTTAACTTATCATTAATTTTTCGTCCGTATTTACTGTTAAGTTCTATTCTATCTTCACTTTTTCTGAAATCGGCACTTTCTATTTTTTGAGTTCCAAAACCTAGGTCTAAGCTGTTTTCCCAAGTACTGTTCTTCAATTTTTGATTAGCATATAAACTAATGAGTGAGGTGATGTTCGTATTACTTATACCACCAGCAGCCCAATTGGTAAACGACGACTGACTGAGCCCTACGGAGCTTAATCCACCCTTCTTCCAAGTACTCGTATCGCTTTGCGCAAAGGAATTACTTGCAAGCATAATTATTGCAGCAACAACATATAAAATTCTTTTCATTTCTTAATTCTTAATTCTTATTACTTAATACTTAATTCTTAATACTTATTTTCCTACACAAAGTACAAAGTACAATGTACAATGTACAATGTACTTTGTACTTTGACTTAAGGCAGCTTCACCAATGCTTCTTTCTCTCTCATTCTATTGAGGAGTTTTACTACTAAGAAAATAGTAAAAGCAATGATGGTAAACTGAATTAAAGTTTGGATAAAACTACCATAGTTTATGGTAACTACTTCGCCAAGTTTGAGTTTTAAATCTTTAAACTCAACTTTTCCAATGAGGTAACCAATTGGAGGCATAATAATATCGTTTACAATTGAGTCGACTACTTTTTGAAAAGCAGCACCTATTACAACTCCGATAGCTAGTTCAACAGCGTTTCCTCTGGAAACAAATGTTTTAAATTCTGTAAAAATTCCCATTATATTAGTTTTGGTTCGAACTAATATAATGGGAAAAATTTACTATGGCAATAGTCTGCCGTACATTCTTGGAAAAGGAATGGTTTCTCTTACGTGTGGAAGTTTACAAACCCATGCTACTAAACGTTCTAAACCTAAGCCAAAACCTGCGTGTGGTACGCTACCATATCTTCGCAAATCTAAGTACCACTCAAAAGCTTCCATAGGTAATTCGTGTTCGTTAATTTTTGCGATTAATAAATCTTTATCAGTTTCACGTTCTCCTCCTCCTACAATTTCTCCGTAACCTTCTGGAGCCAACACATCTACACCTTTCGCAAATCTGCTATCGTCTGCACGTTTTAAGTAAAATGCTTTTACTTCGTGTGGCCAGTTGTAAACCATAATAGGAGTTTCAAATAATCGGGTTAATACAGTTTCATCCGAACCACCAAAGTCTTCGCCATATTTAAAGTTTCTTGCAGAGTCTAACCATTGTGGTATGTTGCGAGCATCTTCCTCACAATCTCTTAATTCATCTCTTAAATCAGCAATTTTATTTACGTTGAAGTTTACTTCTCCTTTTTTCATTCCTGGAGTTGCGATTTTATCTTCACGTTCTTTTATATCGGCCTCAATCTCCGCAATTCTTCCTTGTACTTTTGCTAAATCTGCTTCTAAGGTTTTAATGGAGTTTTTACCGTTTACGTCTTGCTCTCCTTTAATAATCCTTACAGCTTCATCATAAGGTAAACGAGGGAACACTTCGGTAATATTTTTTAAGATAGTTGTATCTCTCTCAATAATAGCTAGTTCTTCTTCGCAGTTTTTTAACACATCAGAAACTACATATCTCAAGAATTTCTCGATTAAATCCATGTTCATGTCTAAATCATAGAAAGCCATTTCTGGTTCTATCATCCAAAACTCCGATAAATGCCTACGGGTTTTAGATTTTTCGGCACGGAAAGTTGGTCCGAACGTATAAATTTTACCCATGGCCATGGCCATCGCTTCGCCGTATAACTGCCCCGATTGCGATAAATAGGCTGGCGCATCGTAGAAATCTGTTTCGAATAAGTTGGTAGTGCCTTCACAAGCATTTCCGGTAAATATCGGCGCATCCATTTGTACGAAATCATTCTCTTGGAAAAATTTATGAATGGCAAATGAAATGGTATTTCTGATTTTCATAATGGCCCATTGCCTGCGAGAACGCAACCACAAATGGCGATTATCCATTAAAAATTCTATACCGTGTGCTTTTTTAGAAATAGGATATTCCTCAGCGATGTGATATACACTTAAATCTGTTACTTGTAACTCATAACCACCAACTTGACGTTCATCTTTACGAACAGTTCCTGTAATTTTTACAGAACTTTCTAAACTTAATTTATCAGCAATTTGAAATAAATTTGCATCGATAGATTCTTCCGTAACTACACATTGGCAAAGCCCAGTACCATCACGTAAAATAATAAACACAAGCCCTTTGCCTGTACGTTTATTTGATACCCAACCGTTTAGACTAACAACTTTACCTTCTTCGCTTTTTAAATCTTTAATATATATCATAAGAATCTCATTTGTCTCTTTTCGAGTTTTCAAAAATAGTGTTTTTTCTTTTTTTTTATTGTATTTTCGAGCGAATAAAAAGTATGTTAAAGCAGAGTTTACAACAGAAACTACTACAAAAGTTATCCCCTCAGCAAATACAATTCATAAAATTGCTGCAGATACCTACTGTTATGCTCGATTCTCGGATAAAAGAGGAGCTCGAAGAAAACCCTGCGTTAGAAGACGGAAGCTTATCAAATGCTGAAGAAATATCTGAATATTCTACTCTTGACGATGATCAACCAAACGATGTAAAGGAAGAAGCGAACGAACAGCAAGATGAATTTAACATAGATGATTATTTGCAAGACGACGATCAGGACGATGGGTACAGAATGATGCAGGATAATGATTCTGACGATGAAGAAAAAAAGGAAATGCCAATTGCAGTATCCTCTTCATTCCACGAAATGTTACAGGCTCAGTTAACAATGTGTGTAATGGGCGACCATGAATTTATGGTGTCGCAACAAATATTAGGGAGTTTAGACGATGATGGGTATTTACGTCGACCAATAACAGCATTGGTTGATGATTTAGCATTCTCTCAAAATATATTTACCAATGAACAAGAGATTTTACATCTTTTAGAAATTATACAAAGCTTTGACCCTGCAGGAGTAGGGGCAAGAGATTTGCAAGAGTGTTTATTGTTACAACTTAAGCGCAAAGATCAAAGTTCTAAAAATGTAAAAAATGCAATATTAATTGTAAGGGATTATTTAGACGAGTTCACCAAAAAACATTACGACAAATTGGAGAGAAGTATGTCTATTACTTCTGAAGAATTAAAATCTGCTGTTCAAGATATCTTAAAATTAAACCCAAAACCTGGTAATTCTTTTGCAGATAATTCTAAGCAATTACAAGTAATTCCAGACTTTATCATTAATAAAAACGATCAGTTTTTAATACTAACATTGAATTCAAAAAATGCTCCCGAGTTGCGAGTAAGCAGGTCATATCAAGAGATGTTTCAAACATATGACAAAGCTGTTGAAAAAGATAAAAAATTGAAAGAAGCAGTTCAGTTTGTGAAACAAAAACTAGATTCTGCAAAATGGTTTATTGATGCGATTAAACAACGTCAGCAAACTTTAATAAAAACTATGAATGCCATTATGCATTATCAGTACGATTATTTTTTAACTGGCGATGAGCGTAAACTGAGACCTATGATTTTGAAAGACATTGCAGACCAAGTGCAGATGGACATTTCAACGGTTTCGCGTGTGGCGAATAGTAAGTATGTGCAAACTGAATTTGGCACCTTT
>JAGVEE010000403.1 GCA_020058405.1 Sphingobacteriales bacterium | reverse complement strand
GCTTTTTTGCGTGTTGCAAGCGAAACATTAGTATCATTAATAACATTTACCAAGGTTAATAGATGCGCTTTGGTTCTAGAGGTTTGTTTACCCAATTCGTCTGCCAGTTTTTTCTGTTGTTTGGTAAAGCTATCTTGAGCAGTAGCCGTTTTATCTATAGAATCTTTAAAAGCAAAATACCCAACGGTAAGTGCCGTAATAGCCATTAATAAAAGGCCTATTGGATTGGTTTTTACCGTAGCATTAAATAATCGCATTGCTGCTGTAGCTCTAATTACATTACCAGTTGCAAAATAATAAGCCGATGCCAATAGTAATTGCGCACTTCTTAATACACCAGTAACTACTGCACCTCGGTTTTGAATAGCCGTTAATATTTGCGTAACCGATGACAAGGTTTTACTCCATATTGAAGTGAGCATTACAGCCGAATTATAAGATATATAAGAAGCAACAACTACTGCTAAAATTTTTACCAAAAAGATAAAGCGGTTTTTTAAGCCATCTGTAGCTGTATCTGCATCTTCTGTAGCACCAATAAAATTAGCCAACCAAGTGACACCTACCGTAAGCCATTTAACAAAAGTTTCTGATGAAAACCAACCTGTAATTTTATGACTAATACGTTCCAAAACCGCTTCGAGGTCATTGTTTTTAATAGTGTATTCATTTATCAACGAACTACCAGCTGCAAAAGAACCGTTGGATAAATCCATTAATTCTCTAAAACGAGCTGTATTGTTACCCATGGCACCAATAACCTTGTTTGCTCCATCGGCAGATATTTTTAGATAATCTAATGTTTTTGCAACTTCTGTACCACTCATACCTTTCATACCCTGCGCAAATTTGAGCATAAATTCGAGCGGATTGGTATTGAGCATATTCTCTACTGCTTTTTGAGAAATACCCATTACTTGGGCAAACTTCCCGCTCTCTGTACTGGCTTGACTCATAAAGATACCGTAGGCACGCGCAGAAACTTCCGCTTCAATACCCGATTCTTCAAAGGCGGCACCCATTGCCAAGATTTCTTGTATAGTAGGTTTAAGCACATCTGTAAGCGAACCCATGCGCGTGGTAAATTCGGCTATATTGGCTTCTGAGGCTACGCCATTGGCACCAAGGTCATTGATTGCAGAACCTATAGCGTTATAGGCTTGGTCTACGTTTAAATCTTTGGTTTCTTGAAATAAAAATTTTATTTTACCCAATTTATTAGCAACTTCCTCAGCACCGCCTGTGAATGAATCGCCTAAAGCTACAGAGGCTTTGTTCATTACATTGACAAAATCGCCAATTTCTTCTTTAGCAATACCTATACGCCCACCTTGTTCGGCAATACCTAAGAGGTCTATCCTAGAGGTTCGAGTATGGAGCAACCCGAATGATTTGGTTAGTTCGTCAACTTCTATCCTAGTCATGCCAGTGGTTTTCATCACGTTGGATTGCGCACCTGCTAGTTTGCCCGATATATCTATGATTTTTTGAACCGATAATACAACGCCAGTAAGTGCCGCTACAGCCGATAGGGCTATGCCTTGGTAACGGTTGAATCCATCGGCAATAGAACCTAATGAAGTACCGGTTTGTCTAGCCCTACCTGAAACTTCTTGCAACCTAGCAGACACCTGTCTCAATTCGGCTTCGTACCTATTAAAATCAGCCGAACCAGGTACCAGATTGCGTAAGGTATTGCGTAGCATAGTTGCCTTAGAGTTCAATTGAGAGATAGTAAGGCCAGTGAGACCAATTTCGCTTTGCAGGGCACTCATTCGAGTTCTATTCTCAACCAGTTGTGTGTTGTTGGCTCTAATTGTAGCCGTCAACGTTCTATATTCTTGAGTTTGTTGCTTTCCCTCTCTTATTAATTGTTTTTTTTGCAGAACCAACGCCTTGTTTTCTTCATTAAGGCTACGTGTTGATTTTTCTAAATCATACAATTCTTTTTTCGCATCGTCACCATTGATAACGAGAGAAAGTCTCATTACTTCGTCTGATATTGTTCTAGCCATTTTTACTGAATTTCAGTAAAATTGGCTGATTTTTATGGGATGTTATGTGACATAAAAAAAACCACCTGATTGGGTGGCTTTTTTTGGGGTTTATGATGGGGTTTGATTTTGGCTAGCCTGCCATTCTTCAAAGGTTAAATACCTGTAGGCGTTTCGGGTATTTATGGTTTGAATAAGTAAATTTTCGGAATTACTTATTTTATTTTTCAATTCAATCTCGGTAGAGATAAACTCATTAAGCTTTCTTGCTTTTTCTTGATAAAAAACCGCTGTTTGGGTAAGGTAATCATAAAAAGCATCGTAACAAGCTTCTTTATAAACATCTAAGTTTTGTATATAATCTTCGCCCGGAACTGTTGTAATAATTGAGCCTATCCAACCCAAAATATATTTGATGGGCAAACACGGAATAATAGTAATTGCTTCGTTTTCGTCTGAAACCGATAATTGTATAAATGCAGGATTTAAAATTGCATCCGCTTCTATCCTTTCTACCTGATAGGATACCAGTATGCCTATTGCTTCGCAAATAGGTGTAATTGGTACAATTTTTTGAGTATCATTAAATATGTAAGTGATTATCTCTTTGGTGTTGATTGTTGTGATTAATTCTGTTGTCATTGTTTTGTTTTTATTAACTGAGGGACATAAATGTCCCTCAGTTAAATGATTAATTAATTATTTTTTTATCCTATAAAACCTTCTACATTTAACATTGAGTGTTGGTTGTTTTTAATTTGCCAATCGTCAAAGGTAAATGTTCTGGCTTCTTTGAGTTCTTTGTTTGCTTCGTCTAGTTTTAGTTTGGCATCTTTAAAATTAATTCTAATATTTTCTAACTCTTTTAATTTG
>JAGVEE010000225.1 GCA_020058405.1 Sphingobacteriales bacterium | reverse complement strand
CCTCAAGATTCTTTAAATACGAACCGAAGATTTAATCCGATAAATGCAGAGTATAATGATCAGTATGACAATTATCAGCAAGATCACTACCAAATTTTCGAGTCGTTTAAATTAAATAAAAGGAACCACTTTAACGTAGGCTATCATTTTACTAGAGGTCGTGGTTACTTTCAAGAATTTAGATACGATCAATCGTTCTCAAAGTATAATTTAGATACACTTTTTGTTGGAAGTGATACCATTTCTAATTCAGATATTTTAAGACGCAGATGGTTGCGTAATACTTTTGAAGGTATAGTATACAGTTGGGAATATACCTCACTTGATAAATTTAGTTTAACTATTGGAGGTTCTGCGAATAGATATGTTGGCGAACATTTTGGTGAAATTGTTTGGGCTAAATATGCTTCTAACTCTCAACCAGGCCATCGTTTTTATACTGGTTGGGGTTATAAAAAAGAGTTTAATATGTATGCTAAAAGCAGTTACCAATTTACAAATTCTTTGCAAGCTTTCGTTGATTTACAATTCCGAACAATCGATTATAAGTTGGAAGGTAATAACAAAGACCAAGTAATTATAGATCAACAACATCAACTTAATTTCTTCAACCCTAAAGCGGGTATCTCTTATAATATTACAAATGATAATAATATTTATTTGAGTCTTGGTATTGCTAACAAAGAACCAAATCGTGACGATTTTATTAATGGAAAAGTAAATAACCTTGTACCTGCATCTGAGCAATTAAGAAACATAGAATTGGGTTGGAGAAAGAAAACAAATAGATATAATTTAGAGCTGAATACCTATTTAATGGATTATAAAAATCAATTAGTATTAACAGGTGAAGTAAATAATGTTGGAGAATACTTAAGAGTAAATACCCCTAGTAGTTATAGGGCAGGTTTAGAAGCAAGTGCTACTTTTAATTATACTTCTAAACTTAGCATTTCTGCAAACATTGCTTTAAGTAGAAATAGAATCGAATCGTTTACAGAATCTATATATGAATACGATGCTGATTATAATTATATCGGAGTATTGCTAAGAGAACATAAAAATACAGATATTTCTTTCTCTCCAAATATTGTAGCTGGTTCTAGAGTACGGTACAAAATTTATCAAAACTTATTTGTGAGTTTAGAATCTAAATATGTTGGAAAACAATACATGGACAATACTTCTAATGACTTGCGCAAAATAAATCCATTTTTTGTAAACGATTTATTTTTAGATTATAATTTAAGAGTTAAAAAAATAATACCATCCTTTACTGTTACACTAAAAGTTAACAATGTATTTAATACATTATACGAACCTAATGGTTATACATATAGTTTAATTGAAAGTGGTGTTGAAAACAATTATAATTTCTACTATCCTCAGGCTGGTAGAAACTACATGATGTCTATGAATTTCAAGTTTTAATTAACAAAAAAAGGGGAGCTAAAATTTTAGCTCCCCTTTTTTATTTACTTGTATATACTACATACGGAATTAACATTTCTTCTAAAGAAATACCTCCATGTTGAAAGGTGTTGTTAAAGAAATTTACAAAATGATTATAGTTGTTTGGATATACAAAATAATAATCTTCTTTTGCAAAAATAAAAGTTTGACTCACGTTTACCTTTGGTAAAAAACCTTCTGCTGGATTTTTAATTTCAAGTACATCTTTATGATTGTAATTTAAATTTTTACCTTGTTTGTAGCGTAAATTACTATTCACAGTTCTGTCGCCAACAACCTTACTCGGTGTTTTTACTCTTATAGTACCATGGTCTGTAGTAATAATTAATCGTGATGGTTTTTGTGATATTTTTACGATGGCTTCTAACAATGGAGAATGCTCAAACCAAGACAGTGTAAGAGATCTGTAAGCACTTTCATCTGGAGCAAGCTCTCTTATTATTTCCATTTCTGTACGCGCATGCGAAAGCATATCAACAAAATTATATACAATTACATTTAATTGATTTTGAAATTTCTGATTAATACTGTCCACCAAATTTTTACCTTCTTCATTGTTCACAACTTTTACGTAAGAACATTTAATGTTTTTTCTGAGTCGTGCTAATTGTGCTTGAAGAAACTCTTCTTCGTGCATGTTTTTGCCGCCCTCATCTTCATCGTTTTTCCAAAGTTTTGGATGTTGTTTTTCCATTTCTGATGGAAGTAAACCAGAGAAAATGGCGTTACGTGCATACTGTGTTGCAGTAGGTAAAATGCTCGTATAAATTTCTTCTTCTTCTAATCTAAAATATTCATTTATAGTTGGCATTATAACCTTCCATTGGTCGTATCTTAAATTATCAATTAAAATAAAAAAGGTGGGAATTTGTTCTGATAATTGTGGAAACACTTTTTGTTTCATTAATTGATGCGATTGTAAGGGAGCTTTATCGGGTTCTTTTAACCAACGCAAATAGTTTTTTTCTACATATTTAGAAAACAGTGCATTTGCTTCTTGCTTTTGATGTGTTAAAATTTCATGCATCCCGGTGTCTTGTAATTTCTCTAGCTCCAATTCCCAAAACACTAATTTCTTATATACATCTTTCCACTCATCAATTGTAGAAACATCATTTAGTGCAATACCTAAATTTCTAAATTCTTGTTGATAAGCAGAATTGGTTTTTTCGGATACTAATCGTTTGTTATCAATTATTTTTTTCAGGGTTAATAAAATTTGTTTAGGATTTACAGGTTTTATTAAGTAATCCGCAATTTTACTGCCAATGGCATCCTCCATTAAATATTCTTCTTCATTTTTGGTAATGAGTACAACCGGCAATTCACTATAATTTTTTTTAATTACTTGAAGCGTCTCTAAACCAGAGAGTCCGGGCATGTTTTCATCTAAAAACACTACATCAACTTTCTCGGTTTTTAATAAATCAATCGCATCCGAACCATTTGTAGTACTTATTACTTTATAACCCTTATCTTGTAGAAATAAGATATGTGGTTTTAATAAATCTATTTCATCATCTGCCCACAATATGATTGTTTCTTGCATATATTTTATTTTAATTTCTCGTTTCCGTTAAAATTAACAAATTTGTATGGCTTTTATTGTTGTGCTTTGAATAAAAAGAAAATATTTAACGACCCTGTGTATGGTTTTGTAAGTGTTCCTTATGAAATAATTTTTGATTTAATTGAACATCCATACTTCCAACGTTTACGCAATATTAAACAGTTGGGTTTAACTCATTTAGTTTACCCCGGTGCTCTCCATACTCGTTTCCACCATGCACTCGGTGCCATGCACTTAATGGGCATCGCCTTGGAAACACTCAGGTACAAAGGCTTTGAAATTACTGATGATGAAGCCAAAGCTGCCACCATCGCTATATTATTACACGATATTGGTCACGGCCCTTTTTCTCATGCGCTCGAAAGTTGTATCGTACCTAGCATCCATCATGAAGATCTTTCTATTTTATTAATGAAAAGATTAAATGAAGAGTTTAACGGCGAGTTAACCTTAGCCATTGAAATATTTGAAGATAAACACAGCAAAAAATTCTTACATCAATTGGTATCTAGTCAACTAGACATGGATCGTATGGATTACCTCAATAGAGATAGCTTTTATACCGGTGTTTCCGAAGGAGTAATTGGTTTTGATCGAATATTAAAAATGATTTATGTGATTAACGATCAATTAGTAATTGAAGAAAAAGGAATTTATTCTATCGAAAAGTTTTTAATAGCACGCCGATTAATGTATTGGCAAGTGTATTTTCATAAAACAGTAATTGCAGCTGAGCAACTGTTGTTAAAAATTTTAAAACGAGCTAAAGAGTTAGCCATCAACGGTCATACTTTATTTGCAAGCCCCTCTTTTGAGTTTTTACTGAAAAATAACCCAAGTGCCGATGATTTTAAAGGCGACCCTCGATTTTTAGATGCTTTTGCAAACATTGACGATCATGATATTTATACGTCTATAAAAGTGTGGACCAATGATTCCGATAGAGTGCTTTCGCTTCTGTGTTCGGAGTTAATTAATAGAAGATTGTACTCAATAGAAATCCAAAACGACTCAATTAATGCAGATCAAGTAGAGCTTAGGGAGGCCGAATTAGCTAAAAATTGGCAAATAGCACCCGAGCAAGCGCATTATTTTGTTTTTACCGGTATCATTAATAATAATGCTTACAACCCAGATAGTGGCAAGATTTTTATTTTAACGAAAACCAAAGGTTTACAAGACATTGCGGTGTGTTCCGATGGTTTAAACTTAGAAGCATTATCTAAAACTGTTCAAAAACATTTTATCTGTTACCCTAAATATCGATGAAATGTTAACAAATTATTACACTTATTTCAATAATAGATTTGCAGCATTGAAGGATAATTTTATTTTTGTATAATGCAATTTAAGGCAATAGAAATTTGTGTATTACTCAATGGAGAATTAGAAGGTAATCCCGACGAAGTTGTCTATTCATTAGCTAAAATCGAAGAAGGTAAAAAAGGCTCTTTGTCTTTCTTAGCAAATCCCAAATACGAACCATATTTGTACACTACAGATGCTTCTGTGGTAATTATAAACAAAGACCTAGTACTCGAGAAGCCTGTTTCTGCAACTCTTATACGGGTGGAAAATGCTTATACTTCTTTTTCGGTATTGTTAGAAAAATACAATACCATCAAACTAAATAAGTACGGAATTGAAGAACCCAATTTTATAAGTAAGACTGCAAAAGTTGGTAAAGACTGCTATATAGGTGCTTTTGCATACATCGGCAACCACGCAACTATTGGTAATAATGTAAAAATATACCCACAAGTTTATATTGGCGATAATGTTACAATTGCTGATGGTACAACCTTATTTTCTGGCGTAAAAGTGTATTCTGATTGTGTGATAGGCCAAAATGTGATCGTACACTCTGGTGCAGTGATCGGCAGCGATGGCTTCGGTTTTGCTCCACAAGCAGATGGTACCTTTCAAAAAGTAGCTCAAATTGGTAATGTTATTATTGAGGATGAAGTGGAGATTGGCTCAAATACAAGTATTGATAGAGCAACAATCGGTTCTACCGTTATTAAAAAAGGAGTAAAACTCGACAACTTAATTCAAATTGCACACAATGTTGAGATTGGCGACAATACCGTTATTGCTTCTCAATCTGGAATATCAGGAAGCACACGTATTGGTGAAAACTGTATTGTGGGCGGACAAGTAGGAATTGTAGGTCACATACAAATCGCAAAAGGATCACAAATAAATGCCAAATCGGGTATTTCGAAATCAATAACCGAAGAAAATAAACAATGGAACGGCACTCCAGTATCACCTTTTAGAGATTCTTTAAAAATGCAAGCAGT
>JAGVEE010000246.1 GCA_020058405.1 Sphingobacteriales bacterium | reverse complement strand
GCAACATGTGGTGGAAAAATCATCAACACTAATTCAGACCCCATCATAAGTGCCGGGGTTTGTTGGAGCAAGAATCCACTACCTACGGTTAACGACCCAAAACAATTAAGGGTTGGAACAAATGATTCCTTTACGTGTGTGATAAATTCATTATCGCCTAAAACAGGATATTATGTTCGCGCATTTGTAGAAACTTCTGCCGGTATATTGTACGGTGCGCAACGAACTTTTGCGACCGATTCTGCTACTATAGGTATGCAAATTTTAGGTGGCGATTTGTTTTATATTTTAAAACCGGGTGATGTGGGTTATGTGGAAGGTGAATTTCATGGTTTAATTTCTACCAAAAGAATTGGTAGCACCATAGCTTGGAATAATGGCATTGATACCTTAATAGGAGCTACAGATTCTGCGATACTTAGTGGAAAACTCAATACTCAAAAAATTGTGAATGTGTTGGGTGCTGGAAATTACCCAGCAAAAATTTGTAATGATTTGGTTCAAGCAGGATACGACGATTGGTATTTACCAAGTTTCCACGAAGTAATATTAATGGGCTTTGCTGGATTAGCATCTGGTCCGGTTTGGAGCTCTACGGAGGCCTCTAAAACTCAAGCCTATTATGTGTCAGCTCGAAAGGCTAGACTTATTAATAAAACTCAACGGTATTATGTACATGCTGTACGTTCATTTTAATCTTTAATCTAGAAATCATGAAATTAATTATACAAAATAAAATAGTTTTACTTGCACTCTTAGTAGTTGCAAGTATGCAAAACAGCAGGGCATCTGTGGTTCCGTGTGCCCCACCTACGGCTGCTATCAATTTAGACGTAAACAATGTTCGTGCAAGATTATTAAATGGCGGTGATATGTTTTGGGATATTTTTGGAACTCAAAATTCAAATTATGAAATTCCAAAAAATTCTGGAAGGCACTCTGCTTTTATTGCCTCTGTTTTTTTCTCTGCCATTGATGCTGGAAGTAACTTATATACTGCAGGGCAAACATACCGACAAAGAGGATTAGATTTTTGGCCAGGGGCTTTAAATGCTATGGGAGAGATAGATTCTGTAGATTGTAAAGATGCAGATAAAATGTTTAATGTTTACGGTACAGAAATTATTAACGCAAAATTAGGAAAAGGTATTTCTTATAATATTAACAGATGGGGTAATTCTGATTTCCCATTTTTCGATAAAAACGCGGATGGAATTTACGACCCAACTATTGGCGATTACCCAGTGTATGATATAAACAATCCTAGCATCTTACCAGCGCAAATGATTTCTTGGGTGTTTAATGATAAAGGGAATGTGCACACTGCCTTTCCAGGAGCAGGTTCTATAGGAATAGAAATTCAAGCAACGGCCAGTGCATATACCAGTAATACTTCTAATGTAATAAATAACTCTACCATTTATAGATTTGTAATTACTAATAAATCAAGCAATAGTTACACTGAATTTAGAGTTGGTAAATTTGTTGATTTTGATTTAGGAGGAGCGGGTGATGACTACCTTGGATGCGATTTATCAACTAATGCTAATGCCTCTAAACGCAATTTGTTTTACGTTTATAATTCGACTGATAATGATGGAGATGGTGGATCAAGAGGGTACGGACTAGCACCACCGGCTTTCGGAATATCATTTTTAAATCCTGGAAAAGCTAGCAATGGAACAACTTTAGCAATGAACAGTTTTGTTTCATTTACAAATGATGGACAAGCAGGCGTAGATTCTGATCCAAGAGATGCTATAGAATTACACAGGTACATGCAAGGTTTGTGGTCAGACGGGCAGGTAATGACTTACGGTACCCCAACCGGAAGAGGAGGAACTGACCCATGTAAGTTTATGTTCCCAGGAACAACAGATTTGCAAGGCCGACCAAATTGGGTTGAAACAGTTATTCCGGGTGATCGTCGCGGTATCGTAACTGTTCAACCACGCAGCTTTGCACCGGGTGAAAGAATGACAATTGAATTAGCCTACGTTTGGGCGCGAGATACACCTGGTACACACCTAACTTCTTTAGCAAAACTACGCTTAAGCACCGATACCTTAATTGAAGCGTATAAAACAAACTTTAGCAGTTTTGCAACTGGTATATCAAAATCGAAAAACAATAAGCCACAAGTGCTAATTTACCCTAATCCGGCTAATACTTTTATTAGTATGGATGGTGTTGGTTTAGTAAACGAGTTGAAAATTTACAATGCACAAGGAAAAATGGTCATGCATGTAAAAAATCCAATGAGCACGAAAGTTAACATCGAGTCATTATCACAAGGATCTTATGTGGTAAAAGCAGATGACTATGTGGGTAGGTTTGTGAAACTTTAATCGCCCCTCAACTTCGCTGCGCTGCGTTCGGGGACCGCGCGTTGTACGCAAAAAAAGTAAAAAGGAAAAAAGAAAAAAAGGATTGCCGAATGGACTGACCCCCGAAAGTTGGACGATTAAAACTAATTAATTTTTTTGATAATGAGCTCGGTATTTTACTGGGCTCATTCCATTTAAGTTGAGTCTTATCCTGTCATGATTATAGTATTTAATATATTGCTTGATATCTTTTCTTAATTCCTCAATTGATTTATATTTTTTTAGATAGAATAATTCCGATTTAATAGTCCCAAAGAAGTTCTCTACTATTGCATTATCTAAACAGTTTCCTCTTCTCGACATGCTTTGGATAATCTTGTTTTCCTTTAATAGATTTTGATACACTCTCATTTGGTACTGCCAACCCTGATCTGAGTGCAATATTATTTTATCTTTCAAAAGTTCTTTAGAACATTTTTTTATCATGTCGATTACTTGATTAATATTTGGTCTTTCAGAAATGGTATAGCTAATAATTTCGCCATTATACAAATCTATTATTGGAGATAAGTATATCTTCTTATCGTTCACTTTAAATTCAGTAATATCAGTCGCCCATTTTCGGTTAGGTTGCTCTGCTTTGAAGTTTCGTGCGATTATATTTGGTGCTATTCTCCCTAATTCACCTTTATATGCGACGTATTTCTTTACTCTAACCAAACTCTTTAACTCAAGTTCTTTCATTAAACTGTGAACGGTTTTGTGATTTATGTTATGTCCGTTGTTTCTTAAAGCTAAACAAATCCTACGATAACCAAACCGACCATTATGCCGTTTATAAATTCTAACTATTTCTTTCTTAATTGTACAATATTTATCTACCTCTGATAATCGTTTTAAATGATAATAAAAGGTGCTTCTTGCCATCCCTGCATGTTTTAGCAACTTAACTAAATCATGCTCTTGCCTTAATTCTTGGATGATTTCCGTTTTTCTTCTTTCACTTTTTCTGATTGAACTAAGGCATGTAGCTTTTTTAGATATGCGTTCTCTGCTTTTAAATCAGCTAATTCTTCGAGCAACTGTTCTTCTCGTGATAAATGTTTTTTAGGTTTTTTAGGCATAGATACGGTCCTTCCTCTATTTTCCTTTCTTAGTCCAATAACACCTTCTCGTTTATAGATAGAAAGCCAGCGACTAAGAATTGAAGTGCTATGAATATTGAATTCGATACAGGTCTGACCTAAAGATAAAGAATTCTTATTCATAAACTTAATCACATTTAGTTTATAATCAAAAGAGTAACTATTATTAGATGGTCGTAAACCATTGATGCCATGCCTCTGATAATAATGATACCATCTTTTCACTTGACTCTCTACTAACGAGTATTTAACTAATAAACTTCTAATTGTACAATCACCTTTAATAATATGATTGACAATCATTTTCTTGAATTCTAGATCGTGTCTAATTTTTCTGCTCATAAAAATGCCCCCAATAAGTGTCTAACTTTTTGGGGGCACTCTAGAAGGCAATCCTTTTTTTCTTTTTTCCTTTTTTAAGGAGAGCGGTCGGTCCCCGAACGCAGCGCAGCGAAGTTGAGGGGCGGTCCAAACTTGTTAACTTTCTTTATTTCATCACTCTATATAATAAGGTAAACTGCAGCAATACTCCATCTTCAAAATCTGTATTTAAGGGAAGCCTTTTATCATTGGCATAGTATAAGGGCATTGCAAAATTCACGTCATCGTTTTCCGAATAAACTCTATAACTTCGACCAATAGAGTACCCGATTTTTGTTTGTAGGCTAAGGGTTTTGTTGAAATGAAATCTTACATAACTGCTGAGTTCGTTGCTTGCTTTTGCTACATAGTAATTGCCTAAAGCAGGTACATTACTATTTAAATGAAAAGAACGTATTTGCCCGTTATAGTTAATGCCTATGGTTAAGTTTGATGATGCTTTGTAGTTTACATCGGCTTGTAAGGGAGCCATTACATTGCTTTCCCATTTCTTATCGCTGCTTATGTAATAGAATCCAAACATCGGAACAAAAAAGGGCCCGAATAAATCGTTGTTTGCATACAATGCCATTTTGTAATTAAAGTTAGCGTTTTTAGTATACTTCAATAGTCCGATGGCACCCATTTGAAAATCTTTCCTGCTAAGTGTTTTAAAGTCTGACGCTAGTTTGGGCAACAGTACAATTGAATAGGTCCAGCGATTATTCATTATTTTGTTGAACCCAAGTTTCAAACCTATCGAACTAAAATTATAGTTGCTACCATTTTCGAAAAGTTTAGTATTTATATTTTCATAAAGTAAGCCAGTTATAATAGCACTTTGTTCGTTTAATTTTATAGGTACACTTAAATCTAAACTAAGTTCATTTACACGAGTAGAAGAGGAGCTTGTATCGAATTTATTTAATGAAGTGGTATTGGTGTTCAGTTTTAACACATCAACATAGGATTGGGCTTGAAGTGCAATGCTGTAAAAAATGAAAAGGCTGCTGAATAGGAGTTTTAACATTTTGTTGCGATTATACGATCAATCGAATTTTCGAATATTCGAATTTTCGAAAATTCGACCTTCCAACCACAAGTTACAAATTATTTCAATTAGTTTGATATAAGGTTAGTACCAGGTTGGAACTAGGTGCATGCTTAGAACAACCAATTGAGTGATAATTTAGAAAGCGTACAAAATATACATCAAATGAGGTATTTACTAGTTGAAGTTTAGAGGCTATCATTGTAAATCAAATAAAAAAAATAATTATGAAAAAAATTTACATAACACTCTCTTTACTACTCAGCTTAAGTTTTACTTATGCACAGTCAACATGGCCTTATTTAGTGGCAGCTGGGGCAGGTATTACCACTGTAAACACTGTTGGATTGGTAAGTAGCGACCTATTGGTGATAAGCGACAACGAGATTTATAATGCGATAAACTCTCAAGCAGGCGGTGGTTCAAATATTCGATTAGAATTTAACAAGTACTTAAATGGTACTTGGACAAATCTTGCCGATATTACTACTACTCATAATGTAGGTCGTACAATACTAAGAAAAGCAAAAAATAGCAATGATATTTATGTAGCTTATTCTCATCAGAATACTAATTTTACAAATTTTGTAATAGTTAAAAAGTTTGATGGTACAAGCTGGTCAAGTATAGGAACGGAACAAGAGTGGGGGCATATTTATTTTGATTTTCAATTAGATAACAATGATGTGCCTATTCTTTTAGGTAAGAAAAGTACAAGTTTTCAGTTTATGAAAATATTGAAATGGCAATCAAATACTTGGAAGGAAATTGAGTTAACAAACTATTTAGATTTAAGATTCTTCAGAGGCTCATCTTATGTAGATGCCAACAATAATTTAGTTTTCTTAAAGAACTCTGTAAAAACAAGATTAGGAGTAAATTATGGATCGGTAGATATTGATACACTAATAGGGGATTCTGTTACTTCACACCTTGAAGATGTTAGAACAACACCTTACTCTGAAGCATTTTTCTTATTAGACTCAAATGGAAACCAACAGTTCTTTACGCAAACACAAGCAAGTGGAACAGGTTCTAGATTATCATTATATAAGAAAACTGCGGGTACTTGGGCTCTAGTCAAAACGGATACTTCTAATTTTAACTTAGTAAGAAATGTGGCGGTAGCAAACACAGGTGTTATACTTTTAGCAGGCGTTGAATATGGCGCTACAACTGGTACCATGTACGACTATTCAAACTTAAGCAGTCCAGTTTACTCTTCACCAGTAAATTCTGAGATAAACCATATGCGTTTTACCAAAAATAAAATTTATGCCTTTATCAAAAATGGAATTGTAACTGCCGATGTTTCAAATTTAACTGGCATCAGTTCAACAAAAGAAATTGCTGTTAACATGTATCCAAATCCTGTGAGCACTTCTTTAACTATTCAAAATGTAAATTCTTCGGATGTCAGAAAAATTGAGATTTATTCGATTAGAGCAGAATTAATGCAAGTAGAAAGTAATACTACTAACATTAATGTAGAAAATTTAAGTAAAGGGATGTATATATTATTGATAGAATTAAATGATGGTAGTGTGGGTAGAACAAAATTCATTAAAGAATAATTTTAAACTAAACCAAACAAAAAATTTAAAGCCACCTAGTAATAGGTGGTTTTTTTTTGGTTTTAACTCTCAGAAAAATGCAGCAAGAGTAATTCCCGAAACCCTTATAAACGACGAAACCACTCATTTCTGAGTGGTTTCTCGTGATCCCGCTGGGACTCGAACCCAGGACCCCAACATTAAAAGTGTTATGCTCTACCAGCTGAGCTACGAAATCATTTTCCTTCCTTAAAAGGTCTGCAAATGTACAAGAATTATCATACAATGCAAATGCATGCCCTAAAAAAATATTAACAATTGCTTAAATATTTAGTTATCAAGTAGTTTTTTTAGCGTGGAGCAAGGAGCTTGAAGCGTGGAGCAAGGAGCAAGGAGCTGTGAGCAAGGAGCACTTACTTCAAGCTCTCAGCTCCCAGCTCCATGCTACTTTATGATGGTTGATCGTTTAAAACTCCCCGACTCGTTAAACAAACATCGATAGGTTAGGTGCTTCTTACCAAGCGCTGCTCCCGTTGAATCGTGTAGGGCTCGCATTTTGGGATTAAAATCGCCTACCCAAGAAAGTTCCACTTCTTTATAATGATTTAAGGGTAATACTAAGTTATGTGCTTTCATGATCAGTGCAGATTCTAAGCCTAATTTCTGATAAGCAGGCACAACCCCCATGATAACCACTCTTAGCCTATTTATACTTCCCCTCCATCGGTAATAGGCAAACTTAAGCTTGGCAAGTAAATTGGTTTTACCTTTCATGTGCTTGATTATTTGATTTACATCAGGTATAGTTACCATAAAAGCTGCTGGTTTATCATTTACATATGCAAACCATATAAAACGCTCATCAATAAAAGCCCTCATTTTTTCTAAACTCTGCTTCACCGTTATATCATCCATCGCTTGGAAATTTTCATGAAATTGCCAAGCATTGTTATAAATCTCCTGAAAATCTTTAGAGTATTTATCCAAATTGTTTATGCGTAAATGTTCGAAATGATAGCCTTCTTTCTTCGATACCCATTCTGCAATTTTATAAAATCGCTCAGGTAATGGTTTTGTTAAGTCGAGGTGATTGGATACTTGTTCGAAATAGGTTTTAAAGCCATACGATTCGAACAGCTCTTGGTAGTAAGGCGGATTATAATTCATCCCAACTGCCGGATGTGTAAATCCATAAATCAGTAATCCCCAGAAATTATCGTTCTCTCCAAAATTAATGGGTCCGTCCATGGCTTCCATGCCTTGCGCTTGTAACCAATTTCGGCAGGTGTCCATTAAAAGATGAGCCGCAACTTTATCATTTTTACATTCAAAAAAACCCATGCCACCAGTAGGCTGATCAAAAGTATAAGCCTTTTTATCGTTTATAAATGCAGCTACTCTTCCTATACAAGTTCCATTCTCATCCATCAAAATCCAACGAGTACATTTTCCATGCGAATGAAAAGCATTACTCTCAGGATTAAATATGGCTTCTATTTCTATATCTAAAGGCCTTACATAAACTGTATCGTTCTGGTAAATAAAATCTACCATATCCAAAAACAGCTTCCTTTGGGCACTTGTTTGTACTTCTACAATATTCATTAAATTCTAAATTCTAATATCTAAATTCTAATATCTTGATACCTAATTCTTAATTCTTAATACTTTATTCTAAATTCTAATATCTAAATCCTAAAAACATAGTACAATATTGCCAATTCTAACGACTAACGACTAATTACTAAAGACTAATATCTCCTTTTGTAATCCAAAAACTGATAATTGTACTCATGCTTCTCATCAGCCAAATGCTCT
>JAGVEE010000133.1 GCA_020058405.1 Sphingobacteriales bacterium | reverse complement strand
CTCAAAACTTTACAAGTAATGGTGCTATAGTAAAGCAAGGAGCTGTCCATGGCATCTATAATGGTTTTATATTTTCCAATAGCTCTACCGATAATACTCCAACCGTGGTTATTAATGTAGTAAGCCCATCTGCACCTTTTACTGCGGTTGCTACCGTTATTAATTTAGACCCTTTATATGATTGTTCAGACACATATAAAAATATTGAGTGTAGAATTTTTGGTATTGATAATAATACTTTCACCCCTCCCGATGATTTTATGGCTCTTATTGATTTACTGACTGGTGTTGAGCAGGTTAATAATCAGAAATATAATGTGCAAGGATATTTTAGTTATCAAATGCCAACACCTGGAGCGATAGCTATATCTAATATTGTGGCACCTAATTCTGTAAAATATGTTGTTACTGCAAACGTTATGGTATATTCGCCATTTGAATACCCTTGTAACTCTGTTATGCTAACGGCAAGGCGTATGTTTAAGCGTGCAAACTCTGAAATACCATTTCAAGCAAATAGTGGTTATCAAGCTGGAATTATAGGTATTACTCCACCCACCAATAAATCATCGCGATCTATGGCTAATAATGAAATCTTAGGGCAGTTATTTCAACAAGGTATATGCGGATTGGGCGTTAACAATCTAACTGAATCATACTTATATAATGATATTTGTGCAATTCAAGAAATAGACGGGATTGTTGACACTCAGTTTAAATATCAAACAGTAGAAACAATAATTGCCTGGACAAATCAAAACTGCCTTATAGCAGGCAATTCTGCGACACTAGATGATGCAACCATACCACCTACACGTAAAAATAATACTGATGATGTATTACGTGATGTAGAGAAGCGAGTGGCATCGGCACTATCACTTGGTAATTCTTTAGGCATGCTAGGCAATACTAATAATAGAGTAATTGCATCTCTTGACTCGTTAGATGCAACACGGATTTTGTGTTTTGTGGGTACTACTGTTGTTACCCCAAACAATGGTATAGATTATACATTTACATTCTATCCATATTTTATACCCGTTCAGACAGCGGCATAAATTATTATACCGATTTAAATAATCTCTTAGGACATTAATTATGGCATATAGGCAAGCATATAGTGTATTTAACAGTATACAGTTTACACCTCAAGGGCTTAGCATCCCATTTGATCAAGATTTTAGCGAATATATTACCAACGTAACGATCAATACTGGAGGAACAAGTGAGCATGTTGTAACGTTAACTAAAGATGGATTCGCTAAGGCAATAAATCGTACTTTTGAGAAGCCAACCCTAACTATTGAATTTTCATTGACTAGCTTTCCTACAATATATAAAACACTTTTTAATGCAAGAACCATATATTATGATGTTCTTTTGCAATATTATGTAACTGGAAATCCTGGAGGCGATCAAATGGGGCTTTTATGCAAGGGGGTATATTTTGGGGGGCTTACGTTGGATGTAAAACCCGCCTCTGCAAATGGTACATTTAATTATGAAACTAACTTTATTCAACCAGTATTTTTATAAGAATAAACCATGCAAAAAAAAGAAGATATTTTAGCCCAGTTTGATAAAAAAATTAAATCTCAAATAAAGACCCATGCTGAAAAAGGGGATGTTCCTAAACAGGTTTATTTACGAGAAAATAAAGTAACTGAGGAAGTAATAGATGCACTTATGGCATTAAAGAACGGCACCGCTAACGAAATAAGGCTAACACCTGATGTTGAAACTAATGGCAACACAGTACATGAGGCATCTTTTTATTTTACCTTTAGAGCGTTATCAGGGCATGAGCAGATTAGCATAGACCGTGAAATGATGGATTCTGTTTTTGATAAAAATCAAGAGGCATATCTTTTAGAACATATAGCTAAAACATTATCCAGAGCAACGTGTGCTAACGGAACATATAAAAAGCCCGTTTTTACCCCAGAGGACTTATTGCACTCATTAACTCCATCTGTATTACTTTATCTTGGTAAAAAATATGAAGAATTTAGATTTCAATGTTCGCCTAGGTTAGAGGAATTTACACAAGCACAAATTAATGATATTGTAGATTATTTAGTAAAGGAAGAAGATCAAATAAAAAAGTTCGACTTTATTACTTCTTGCAGTATGATGCTGATGCGAGAGATAATACTTGCTTTAACAGATGCTTCAGTGAGGGACGATTTGGACGAGTAACTAATGGGCAATTAATTTATTACTTAATTACTACAGAATATGGTATAAGAAAAAGGTATCATGGCAATTGAATTTAAACCCTTAACGATTAATGTTAATCATAATATTGTTAGCGGGGGAGATGGAAAAGGCTCTAATAATGTTGCAACATCAGTGGATAAGCTTATTGCTTCGTTAGATAAATTAAGCACTGCTAAAGGTGAAAATCCATCTTTACAGACCAATAAAAATGCACCTAATGAGGCAACACTTAATAAGCGAGAGCAAGTAGCTTTAATTCGTAAAGATATAGCACTATCGCAGGAACGTGCAAGACTTACATCAGAGCGTATTACAATTGCGAAAAAAGAAATAGAAATACTGAAGCAAGAAAACAAAGAGCGTAATCAAAAATTAAAAGCTAATCGTGGGGCGGGTAACTTAGCGTTCGGTATGTCCCTAGGGGCGGCTTATTTTGCTTTACGCG
>JAGVEE010000309.1 GCA_020058405.1 Sphingobacteriales bacterium | reverse complement strand
TCTAAGCTAAACAATTTAAAAGGATTTCGCTTATACATTACTCCCATTATAGAGCCTTCAACAATGTGCAAATGGTGTAGCTTCACAAATTTTATTTGCTTGTGTTTATTAATCACTTCAGCATATTTCAACATCATTTCTTTTGTTTCCCAAGGGAACCCAAAAATGGTATGCACACAAACTTCTACTTTCGAATTTTCAAATAAAGTCAATGCTTGCTCTAAATCTTCATGCGTACAGCCTCTATTTATTTTTGCGAGCGTTTCGTTATAAATAGATTCCATTCCCATTTCAATGTCTACATCAAATCTATCCGTATAACTTTCTAATAACTTTACTTTTTCTGCATCTATACAATCCGGACGTGTACCTATAGATAAGCCAACAATGTCTTCAGTATAATAAGAAAGTGCTTCGTCATACATCGCTTTTAAATAATGCGTAGGCGCATAAGTATTGGTGTTTGGCTGAAAATACACAATAAACTTATCTGCTTTGTAGCCTTCTCGAGCTCGCTTTACCCCAATTTCCATTTGCTCTGCAATAGTGGGTTGCTTACGTGCCGTTTCTGGTGTAAACGAATCAACATTGCAATAGGTACAGCCTCCATATCCTTTACTGCCATCTCTGTTTGGGCATGTAAATCCTCCATCCACAATAACCTTATAGATTCGTTGACCTTTATATTTCTTACTTAAGTGTTCGCTGTAGGAGTTGTAGCCTCTGTTCATTAGTAGTTAGTCGTTAGTATTTAGTAGTTAGTCGTTAGAAAGTAGTCAATTCTAATGACTAAAGACTAGTATCTAGAGTCTCAAATTTATTTGCCTAGTGAAAAATTCTCCTTGTACATTAAAAACAAACTGTTAGAAAACTCAAATGCAGGATCGTCTAAATCGATATAAGGTTCTAAACGTGCAGAAATGCTAAAGTTTTTATAAATTTCGTAATCAGAAATCAACCTAAAAAACAATAAATTTCTCGACGTTTGGTAATAACCCACATTATTCATTTGCTCACTAGTTGATCTGTAAAGCGGCGCACCATGCACTGCCACAAAATCATTCCCTTTCCAATAAGTTGTACTAAAAGAAGTATGTCCAAATTTCCAACCAAGATTCGCCATTATGCCGTATCCATTGGATTTCGGGAATACTTTGGTGAAAGAAAAATCATTAAAACTCATGGCATGTACATCTGCAAATAAATAATGTTTAGGCTTTTCGTTATAATGATATTTTACTTGAACACCTATTGCTGTATTTAAAAAAGTTTGCAAGGTTCTATCTGGTGTATCAATTTGCCCTCCTTTATGGTAAGCAAAAAACGTAAAAGGAATATTGATATCCCAAGTACTATTTTTTTTAACTGTATAATCTACATTAAAACCTCCCGAAACAGATTCTTGTACTGGAGAAATTTTATAAATCATGTTCTCCCAATTTATCCAAGCATCAAAACGTAAATTAGAATCGGTGTATAAAAACTGATTTCCGAACTCTAAGTTATTCGTTATAATTCTGTCGTAATTATAAATAGGTTCGGGCATTCTGTGCGATGCATTTCCATTTAATTGCCCTGCAATAATCTGCCATTTACCTGGGTGGTAATTAATTCTAAAAGTAGGTTGCTCATCATACAAACCACTTGCCCCATAATCTTTTCTTAAAAACAAGCCTGCTTCTAAACTCAAATCTTTTTTAGGGTTAAAACTGATGGTTGGCTGTAAGATCGAACCGAAGTACGTTAGACCGTCGGCATGCTTATTGAAGTACTCATAATTACGCATGTAATTAAAATTGTATACATTTAATTGCCACTTAGAACCAGTATATGCAGTATTATTTTCTAATAATGCATTATCAACCTGACTAATTGCATTAAATGAACATAGAAAAATGAAAATAGAGATACCAATTGTTTTCATTTTTCTAAGGTAAAGCTTTAAGCAATATTAAACAAACGCTTAATAACGGTATTCTTTAATGGTATCAATGGCAAACTTCACATTATCAAAAGGAATATCGGGCATAATACCGTGCCCTAGATTAAATATAAAACCATCAGTACCTTTCATTCTATCAAAAAGTTTGTGGATACGTTCTTTTATCACCTTTTTATCAGCATATAAAACAAAGGGATCTAAGTTGCCTTGAACCGCAATATTTGCTGGCAATGAGTTTTTCATATTCAGTAAATCAGCATTCCAATCTATCGAAATTACATCGGGTTTAGCTTCTGCCATTAAAGGCGCAAATACTGAACTTCCTTTACAAAACGAAATAATTGGAATACCCGTTCTGTTTAACTTAGAAATTATTTGTGTGTTATATTGATGAGAAAACTCCGTGTAATCGTCCCAACACAATGCCATTGCCCAAGAGTCGAATAATTGCAAAGCATTTACTCCTGCTGCAATTTGCATGTTTAAATACATTACAGTTACATCTGCAATTTTCTGCAAAAGTTTGTGTGCAAGTGCAGGTTGGTTATGTATAAACAATTTTGTTTTTTTGAAATCTTTAGAAGATCCTCCTTCTATTAAATAACTCATAACGGTAAAAGGAGCACCAGCAAAGCCTATTAGAGGCTT
>JAGVEE010000122.1 GCA_020058405.1 Sphingobacteriales bacterium | reverse complement strand
ATAAATGGAAACTAGGCATCACTTTGCAAGTGCTCGCTTCGAGCATTATCCCATTTGGCACTTTTTACATCGATAAGAAAATATTGAGTAAAATGTAATGTTAGGATAACTCCACGCTAAAGTTAACTTTGGCTCCTAGCGCCTCAAAAACTTTTAGAATCGTTTCGAACCTGGCATTTTTTACACTATTTTCTATTTTAGATATTTGAGCTTTTTGTACCCCTACAAGTTCTCCTAATTGTTCTTGTGTTAAATTTCTATCTTGCCTAGCTTGTTTTATCGCTTGGCCTAATAAATCTAACCTTAATTCATTCTCAAAAGCATCACGTTTCTCGGTTCCAATTTTACCAATATGCTTGTCGATTAATTGATCGATCGACACTGTTTTAAATTTATTTTTCATCTTGATGGTTTATGTTGTTAATGTATAATCGTCGGATTTCCTCAGCTTTCTTTATTTCTTTATTTGGAGTTTTTTGAGTTGATTTAACTATACCATGAGTTGCAACAACCATGGTTACTTTACCATCAATTCTAATCCAGAATGCAAAGAATCTATAAGATAAACTATTGTACAATGTCCTGAATTCCCATATATTATTAGTTAATTTCTTAAATAATTCCACATCATTTTTGTATTGCGATTTTTTAAAATTGTATAAAATTTTATCTCTAGTTTTAGAATCAAGTTTTTCCAAAAATTCTATCGCCTCTCCTAGTATCTCTATCTCAAAGTTTGGTATCATTGATATTTTTTTTCAAATATAGCAGTTTCCTAAATAGGAAACAATATCCATTTAAATAATTTAATAAAACTTGTAACAAACCCGTTAGGCGAGTAACAAAGCCGTTATTAATTCAATTGGTATTAATGTATTTCCTATACTTGGTATTATGATTGAGTTAAAGAGCATCAGCAAATCGTATTCTATTGGCAACAACTCTATGAAGGTGTTGAAAAGCATTGATATGAAAATCAATGAAGGTGAATTTGTATCTATTATGGGTTCATCGGGTTCGGGCAAATCTACCATGTTAAATATATTAGGCATGCTCGATCAGTATGATGAAGGTGAATATTGGTTAAACAATACCCTAATAAAAAATTTAACAGAAACTCAATCGGCAAAATACAGAAACCAAATGCTTGGTTTTGTATTTCAATCTTTCAATTTAATATCTTTTAAAAATGCAATGGAAAATGTTGCGCTCCCACTCTATTACCAAGGAGTTTCTCGTAAAAAAAGAAATACAATTGCCATGGAATATTTAGAGAAGGTTGGCTTAAGCGCATGGGCAGAACATTTGCCAAGCGAAATGAGTGGCGGACAAAAACAAAGAGTAGCCATTGCAAGAGCCTTAATTGCTAATCCGAAAATTATTTTAGCCGATGAACCTACGGGAGCCCTGGATACCCAAACTTCTTACGAAGTAATGAACCTACTAAAAGAAATTAACGATACCGGAATGACTATTATTATTGTTACGCATGAGCATGATATAGCTGCAAGAACCGATAGAGTAATACGATTAAAAGACGGCATTATAGAAACCGCATAAGATGTTCGATTTAGATAAATGGCAAGAAATATTTAGTACGATACAGAAAAACAAGCTGCGTACTTTCTTAACTGGTTTCTCGGTAGCCTGGGGTATATTTATTTTAATTGTATTGTTAGGTTCGGGACAAGGATTAAAAAATGGTGCCGAAAAACAATTCCTCTCAGACGCGAGCAATGCCATTTGGATAGAAGGTGGAGTGACCAGTAACCCTTACCAAGGCATGCAAGCAGGCCGAAGAATAATGTTAAAGAATGAAGATTTCGAATACATAAAAAATAATATTCCAGGAATAGAATACATCACTGTTTCTAGAGATGTACAAAAAATAAAAAGCATAAACTACAAAAATGAGAAAGGTTCTTTCTTAGTTCGTGCTTGTGGCAAAGACCATGATAAGTTAGAAAAGTGCAACATCATAGCAGGCAGATTTATAAATGAACTAGATATTACGGAAAATCGTAAAGTAGCTGTAATTGGCAAGCCCGTAAAAGAAGCTTTGTTTAAAGACGAAGACCCTATTGGTAAATACATAGACATTACCGGTGTACCTTTTAAAGTGATTGGAGTATTGGTTGATGAAGGTAGGCAAGATAACGACCGCATTTACATTCCCATTAGCACCATGCAAAAAACATATAATGGGAAAGATTTTGTTTCTGTAATTTGGTTTAGTACTGGCAAAGCAAGTTTAGTACAAAGCAAACGTATGCTAGAAGATTCGAGAACATACCTTCAAACAAAATATAAAATTGACCCTGCAGATGAGCGTGCACTATTCGCGTTTGATAATAATGAGAATTATAAAAACATAATGGATTTATTGAACGGCATAAAATTCTTTGTCGGTATTATTGGTATAGGAACTATTATAGCAGGAATTGTTGGGGTGAGCAATATAATGATGATTGTAGTGAAAGAGCGTACCAAAGAAATTGGAGTTAGAAAAGCCATTGGTGCCACCCCCTTTTCTATAGTTAGTTTAGTAATACAAGAGTCGGTTTTAATTACAGGATTTGCAGGCTACATCGGCTTAGTATTAGGAGTAATTGTTACTGAGCTTGCGAAAAAATTTATGCCTCCCTCCGACTTTTTTAGAAACCCCGAAGTAGATTTAAACATTGCCATAGGGGCCACCTTATTTTTAATATTTGCAGGAGCAGTTGCTGGTTTTGTACCTGCATTAAAAGCTGCCAGAATTAAACCTATTGAAGCACTTAGAGACGAATAATATGTTTGATAGAGACAATTGGCAAGAAATTTTTAGCACCATCAAAAAAAATAAATTAAGAACTACCCTTACTGCATTTGGTGTATTCTGGGGAATTTTTATGTTGGTAATAATGCTGGGCTCTGGCAACGGATTACGTAATGGCGTGGTTGGTGGTTTTGATGGAATGGCTACCAATAGTTTTTTTATGTGGACACAAAAAACCAACAAAGCCTATGAAGGTTTCCAACCAGGCCGACGGTTTAATTATAATAACGACGATACCGAAGCCATTAAAAACACCATACCCGAAGCACAATATGTTTGCGCTCGTAACCAACTTGGTGGTTTTAGAGGTGGCAATAATATTACACGTGGCGTAAAAACCGGTCAGTTTTCTATTTATGGCGACTTCCCTGAATTCGAGAAAATACAACCCATGAATAATCTCAGAGGCAGGTTTATAAATGACTATGATATTAAAGAAAAAAGAAAAGTAGCTGTAATTGGAAATCGTGTACAAGAAATTTTATTTGAAAAAGACGAAGATCCAATTGGGCAATACATACGCATAAATGGTGTGTATTTCCAAGTAGTGGGTTTGTTTAAAACCAAGCAAGCTGGCGGGCAAGGACAAGAAGAAGCTCAAACAGTGTATGTGCCATTTACCACTTTTCAAACTGCCTTTAATTTCGGAAACATTGTAGGATGGTATGCCATTACTTCTAAAGAAAATATTCCAGTAGAAATAGTAGAAAACAAAGTAATAGAGTTGATGAAAACTCGCCATCATATTTCACCGGACGACCAATTAGCCATTGGACATTGGAACATGGGAAAAGAATTTGGTAAAATTAACGGTTTGTTTAACGGCATCGATTTATTGGTGTGGATTGTAGGAATAGGCACACTATTAGCAGGAATAATTGGTGTAAGTAATATTATGTTGATAGT
>JAGVEE010000328.1 GCA_020058405.1 Sphingobacteriales bacterium | reverse complement strand
GGGCTTGCGCGATAAAGGTCACATGGGCAGCAGCTATTACAGTGCTGCAAATCCGCCAGTGGGTGCTGTTATTTCTTATTATGTAAAAGAAGAGCTCAAAACAATAAAAGAAAAACGCCAAGAAACAGAAAAAGCAAAGCTCGAAAAGAAGCAAGCAATTGTTTACCCAAGTTTAGATAGTTTACGTTTAGAAGATGCACAAGTAGATCCGTATTTCTTGTTCACCATTACGAATGCTGCAGGTAAAGTTGTTCGCCATATTAAAGCAGATCCAAGCAAAGGTTTGCAAAAAATTGTTTGGGATTTTAGAGAGAACACACCAGAACCTGTAGGTAATAGATTTGTACCAGCACCCGATCAATTATTTGGCGGAGCAGATGAAGGAGCCATGGTTGCACCAGGAATGTATCAGGTTAGCTTAGCGAAATACGAAGATGGAGTATTGAATCCATTAGCAGGTCCGCAAAACATCAGCGTAAAATTATTAGAGCAAAGTAGTATTCCAGCAGACATGAATGCGAACGTTGCCTTTTATGCAAAGGTTACAGACTTACGTAAAGCAGCCGATGCAGCAAACGATTTAGTGGGTACTATGCAAACACGTGTAAAAAACATAGACCTTGCCGTGGTAGATATGCCAGCTCCTGCTAAAGAGTTATTAGCAAAAGCACACGCACTGAGAAAAGAATTACAAGCCATTAGTTTAACCCTAAGTGGCGACGATACCCGCCGCCGCAGAGAATTTGAAGTAGCACCAAGTATAAACGATCGAATTTATGGCATACAAGGCTCTGTATGGAGCTCAACTGCGCCAATTCCTGCTATGTATCAAGAGTCGTACGCAGTAGCTTACAAGCAGTTTAAAACTTTGCTTGCCGATATGAAAAAACTTGATGAAAAAATAAAAGGCTTAGAGAAAGAGTTGGAGTTGAATGGAGCGCCGTATACTCCGGGACGTTGGCCTGAGGTAGAATAATGAATTGTTTCACGCAAAGATGCAAAGTAGCAAAGTTACAAAAGGATCTTTGCGTCTTTGCTCCTTTGCATCTTTGCGTGAAATTAAATTTTACTTATAACTGCTATTTAAACTTTTGGATTTCCGAATTTACTGTTTCACTAGTTCATACTCATAAACACCCACCCCATTTTTACTCGCAAAGATTCTCAACGTTTTTCCGTTAAAAGTATAATCGTAAGTTCCGCTCAGTATTAGGTTCCAATCGAAATCGGCGGTATAGAAATTTTGTTCGTTGAAGGTTATTTTGTTATTGCTAAACGTATACGTTCCCGAACCACCTGCTGGTATTCGGTTTGCATTGCTGGTGCAGGTAAATTTACCGTCTTTAATTTCGATGCTCGTTTGCCCAGTTTGTACGGCTGTATTGTAAGTAACTTTAAAGCTTCCTTTGTATGTACCATCGGCGAGTTTTTGCTCTTCTTTGCTACATGAACTAATGAAAATTACGATGCTTAAGATGAAGATGTTGATGATGTGTGTTTTCATAAAGTTTTTATAGTGAAGACAGTTGGGGTGACTAAGTACCCTTATTCTGATGTAAGAGAGGTCCTAAATAATGATTTAGTGCTCATAACTCCCTGCTCTTAGCTATCTCATCTAAAACGGTAACTTACTCCCATATTAAACAAATAGGTATTGCTTTTAACTTTAAATCCTGAAAAATTAGTTTCGGGTTGTTTATCCAACAATGGAGTTAAATCAGGCTGTGCCATGAATTCCATTGATATGCTAATTCTGTTTAAATTGTAAGCTGCCCCTACTCCATAATTTAAACCAAAAATTGTTTTTTTTGATTCTTCATAAATAGGTGAATAATATTTAGAATCAATATTCAAAAGATAATCTATTCGCGGTCCTAATAATGCATAAGCAGTAAACTTGTTGATGTTATAAAAGCCTTTCAACATGGGCGAAAAAGTCAAATAACCAAGTGTGTTTTTAACGGTAGTAAATTTGCCAGTACCCTCTGGTAATTCTGGTGTTGTTTCTTGCATTCTAAACTGCATTCCTTTTTGTAGATAACCGAGATCTGTAACTAGACTAAAATGCTTAAATCCTAAAAACTCTGCACTTATTGCACTGTATAGTCCAGGTTTATATTCAAATTCTCTTTTAAGGTAAATTGTTTTGTAATCGAAAGTTTGATTTGATAAAGACATCCCTCCTTTTAGACCAATGCTCTTTAATACTTGCGCTTGGGTACTATAAATGGTTAAGGATAAAACGAAGGTTAGAATTATTGTTTTCATGAATGTATTTGTAAAAAAATGAGCTAACGCAGTTTGCTTAGAAATTATTGCAATTTCGGGAAAAACTCTGTGATCTTTGTGCCTCTGAGTCTCAGTGTTTAAGAAAAAACCTCAACGCAGAGACGCAGAGGAGGCAGAGGCGCAGAGGAGATTCGGACATTCGGCCTTTCAGATTTTCGGTCTTTCGGCCTTTCGAATTTCTACGCAATTCGCATTCCATTTTTAACCAACTTATCTGTAGTAAGCAGCGTTACTTCATCGCTATCTACTGCTCCTAAAATTAAGCATTCGCTTTGTAGATTGGCAATTTGTTTAGCTGGGAAATTTACTACTGCCACAACTTGCTTCCCGATAATTTCTTCGGGCTTATACAGCTTTGTAATTTGTGCAGATGTTTTTTTGATGCCCAATTCGCCAAAATCGATG